>CABUCP010000546.1 GCA_902490055.1 uncultured Klebsiella sp.
CATAGAAAACACGGTGACAGTATCAATCAAAACAAATCATAACTTGATTACTTTTGAAATAACCGAGGAATAAATCGATGAGTAAAGTGCAAACCATCACCCGTGAATCCTGGATTTTGAGCACTTTCCCGGAGTGGGGCAGCTGGCTGAATGAAGAGATCGAACAAGAGCAGGTTGCGCCGGGCACCTTCGCTATGTGGTGGCTGGGATGCACCGGTATTTGGCTGAAGTCGGAAGGCGGCGCCAATATTTGCGTCGATTTTTGGTGCGGCACCGGCAAGCAAAGCCACGGTAATCCGCTGATGAAGACCGGCCACCAGATGCAGCGCATGGCCGGGGTGAAAAAACTGCAGCCGAACCTGCGTACTACCCCGTTCGTCCTCGATCCTTTCGCCATTCGTCAAATTGACGCCGTACTGGCGACGCACGATCATAACGATCATATCGACGTCAATGTCGCCGCCGCCGTGATGCAGAACTGCGCCGCCGATGTACCGTTTATCGGGCCGAAAACCTGTGTCGATCTGTGGATTGGCTGGGGCGTGCCGAAGGAGCGCTGCATCGTCATGAAACCGGGCGATGTGGTGAAGATCAAAGATATCGAGATCCACGCGCTCGACGCGTTCGACCGTACCGCGCTTATCACCCTGCCTGCGGACCAAAAAGCCGCGGGCGTGCTGCCGGATGGCATGGATCAGCGCGCGGTCAATTATCTGTTCAAAACGCCGGGCGGCAACCTGTATCACAGCGGCGACTCCCACTACTCCAACTACTATGCAAAGCATGGTAATGAGCATCAGATCGACGTCGCGCTGGGTTCATACGGGGAAAACCCGCGCGGCATCACCGATAAAATGACCAGCGCTGATATCCTGCGGATGGCGGAATCTCTGAATACCAAAGTGGTTATCCCGTTCCATCATGATATCTGGTCCAACTTCCAGGCCGATCCGCAAGAGATTCGCGTATTATGGGAAATGAAAAAAGACCGGCTGAAATACGGCTTTAAACCCTTTATCTGGCAGGTTGGCGGCAAATTTACCTGGCCGCTGGATAAAGACAACTTCGAATACCACTACCCGCGTGGTTTCGACGACTGCTTTACCATTGAGCCGGACCTGCCGTTCAAATCCTTCTTATAATCGCTCTCCGGCGGGTTCGCCCGCCGGAATTCCCTATCCGCATTAGTATTTAGCGTTGATTTCAAATATCATCTTTGCTTGTCACTTTTAATCGGATTCGCTCATGACTGAAGCGCAAAGACATCAAATTTTACTGGATTTGCTGGCGCAAACGGGGTTTGTCACCGTCGAACAGGTAATTTCCCGCCTCGGCATCTCTCCTGCGACGGCAAGACGCGATATCAATAAGCTGGATGAAAACGGCAAGCTAAAAAAAGTCCGTAACGGCGCGGAAGCAGTGAGCGAACAGCGCCCGCGCTGGTCGCCAATGAACATCCACCAGGCGCAAAACCATGATGAGAAAGTGCGGATTGCCCGCGCCGCCTCGCAGCTGGTGTCGCCGGGTGAAAGTATCGTGATTAACTGCGGATCGACCGCATTCCTGCTCGGCCGCGAATTGTGCGGAAAACCGGTGCAGATCATCACTAACTACCTGCCGCTGGCCAACTACCTGATTGACCAGGAGCATGACAGCGTGATCATCATGGGCGGGCAATACAACCACAGCCACTTCATCACCTTAAGCCCGCAGGGCAGCGAAAATAGCCTGTATGCCGGGCACTGGATGTTTACCAGCGGTAAAGGCTTAACCGCCGAAGGGTTGTACAAAACCGATATGTTGACCGCCATGGCCGAGCAGAAAATGCTTAACGTCGTCGGTAAACTGGCGGTGCTCGTCGATAGCAGCAAAGTCGGCGAACGCGCCGGAATGCTGTTCAGCCAGGCCAGCCAGATCGACCTGGTGATTACCGGCAAGCAGGCCGATGAAACGATCCTCAAGCAGCTTGAGGATCAGGGCGTGCAGGTTATACGCGTTTAAAGATGTTGCAGAAAGAACGCCGAGGTCGCCGCCAGCGCTTCCGGCGTGATGCGGTGACGAACGCCCTTCTGCCACAGGCAGGTGAGATTTTCCGCCTGCCCACTCTGGGTTAACGCCTGCTGCAGGCGAAAAGTATCACCGGGCGGCACTACGTCATCGGCGTCGCCGTGCCACAGCAACAGCGGCTTATCAGCCAGCGTGGCCAGCTGATGGCTCACGTCCCACTCCGCCAGGCTTGCCGTATCGAAACCAGGCGAGGGGAACAGCGTCTGCGCAAGCGTGCTGAAATACCCCGAGCCCATCAGACAGGCAACGCATTTAAGCTCTGGATGGTGGGTCATGATACCGAGCGCGGTCATTCCCCCCATCGATGCTCCTGCGACCGCTAGCCGATCGCCGTCCAGCCAGCCCTCGGCGGCAATCGCCTCCCGCAGTGCGGGAAACTCAAGAAAGTTCTGTTGCAGAATCGGCCAAAAGCGCTGCATCCGCCCGGCTTCGTCACCGTGATATCGTGCGCCATGTTCGGCGGCATCTGGCATAATCACCCGAAAACCGGCTTCAGCAAGCGCGACGGCAAAGTAGCTATAAACCAGCTTCGAAGAGGTAAAACCGTGGTAGAAGACGATAACCGGCAGGGGGTTATCCGCCATCCCCTGCGGGCAGGCGTGAATCACTTCTCCACCCGCCAGGTTGCGCATTTCGAGTGTAATCATTTATCGTCTCCTCCTATATAGTGGCATCACGCAATGCACAAAAAGCAATCACCAAAA
>CABUCP010000547.1 GCA_902490055.1 uncultured Klebsiella sp.
TGGCGATCGGACAGCATTTTTTGCATATGGCAAAGTTTAATGTCCATCACAAAACCAGTGCCTCCAGCAGTTTAATCCATATCTTTAACCTGTCCCGCCTGACACCTTCGCCCCGCAATCCCGTACTTTCACTGCACGCTTACTCTGTTCAGGCAGGAAAAAATGACTTCATTGACCACCGATCCTGGGTTGCTCCCCAATGCGCAGCGCAACACCCGGCGCATGAACCAGTTCGTCTCCATCGCCGCCGCGGTGGCGGGATTATTGTTTGGCCTTGATATCGGCGTTATCGCCGGGGCGCTGCCTTTTATCACCGATCATTTCGTTTTATCCAGCCGCCTGCAGGAGTGGGTGGTCAGCAGCATGATGCTCGGCGCCGCCATTGGCGCCCTGTTTAACGGCTGGCTTTCTTTCCGCCTCGGGCGCAAATACAGCCTGATGGTCGGCGCGGTGCTGTTTGTGGCGGGCTCTATTGGCTCAGCGTTTGCCGCAAGCGTGGAGATGCTGCTGGCGGCGCGTATTGTGCTTGGCGTCGCGGTGGGGATCGCCTCTTATACCGCGCCGCTCTATCTTTCTGAAATGGCGAGTGAAAACGTCCGCGGTAAGATGATCAGCATGTATCAGCTGATGGTAACTTTAGGCATTGTGTTGGCGTTTTTATCCGATACCGCGTTCAGCTATAGCGGTAACTGGCGGGCGATGCTGGGGGTTCTGGCGCTGCCGGCGGTATTGTTGATTATCCTGGTGGTATTCCTGCCGAACAGCCCGCGCTGGCTGGCGGAAAAAGGCCGCCATATCGAGGCGGAAGAGGTGCTGCGTATGCTGCGTGATACCTCAGAAAAAGCCCGCGACGAGCTGAACGAAATCCGCGAAAGCCTGAAGCTGAAGCAGGGCGGCTGGGCGCTGTTTAAAATCAATCGCAACGTGCGCCGGGCGGTGTTCCTCGGCATGTTATTGCAGGCGATGCAGCAGTTTACCGGCATGAATATCATCATGTACTACGCGCCGCGGATCTTCAAAATGGCCGGTTTTACCACCACAGAGCAGCAGATGATCGCCACGCTGGTGGTCGGCCTGACCTTCATGTTCGCGACTTTTATTGCGGTGTTTACCGTCGATAAAGCCGGACGCAAACCGGCGCTGAAGATCGGCTTTAGCGTGATGGCGTTGGGCACTCTGGTGCTGGGCTATTGCCTGATGCAGTTTGATAACGGCACCGCCGGCAGCGGGCTCTCCTGGCTGTCGGTAGGGATGACCATGATGTGCATCGCCGGATACGCGATGAGCGCTGCGCCGGTGGTATGGATCCTCTGCTCTGAGATCCAGCCGCTGAAATGCCGCGATTTCGGTATCACTTGTTCGACCACCACCAACTGGGTGTCGAACATGATTATCGGCGCCACCTTCCTGACGCTGCTGGACAGCATTGGCGCGGCAGGCACCTTCTGGCTTTACACCGCGCTGAACGTGGCGTTTATCGGCATTACCTTCTGGCTAATCCCGGAAACCAAAAACGTCACCCTTGAACATATCGAACGTAAGCTGATGTCCGGCGAGAAGCTGCGTAACATCGGCAACTAATCAGTGCGACTCGCGCGGCAGCCACGGACTGGGAACTTTAACGGTATCCCGATGGCTGTCGCCGTTGATGATATGCAGGGCGCTCAGGCGCCCTATTTCATAATGCGGTAGCTGTACCGTCGACAGCGGCGGCAGGAACAGATCGCCAATCCCCACCATGTTGTCATAACCCACCACCGCCACGTCCTGCGGGATACGCAACCCTTGCGCCAGCAGCGTCTGGTAGACCATAAAGGCGATGCGATCGTTGCCGCAGACCACTGAATCAAATTGCGGTTTGCCCTGCTTAAGGCGCGCCAGCAGCATAGCCGGAATATCGCGATAGTGTTCATCGCCGAACGCCATGTAGCAATGGTCGAGCGTATCCGGATCAAGCTGCGCTTCGCGGCAGGCGCGCTCAAACCCCTGACGGCGGCGTATTGTCGCCAGGTGGTTAGCCGGCAGATGCAGGCACAGCGGGCGGCGATATCCCGCGGCCAGTAGCGCCTGCATCGCCGTATACTGGCCCTGTTCATCGTCCGGAATGTAGCTGGCGACGCTGTCATTGCGGCTTTCGCAGTTCGCCAGCACGCAGGGTAGAGTCAGCAGCTTGGCGGGCAGCGGAACCTGGCGTAGCCCCATGGTGGTGTAAATAATGCCGTCCGGGCGGTGGGAAAGCAGCAGGTCGAGAATGGCGTCCGGATTGTCATCAGAAAACATGTTGACCACAAAGCTATTCCAGCCGTGCGCCCGCGCGGTTTCTTCGATAGACAACGTCATCTCCACCGAAAACGGGGTGGTTACCGTATCCAGCGCCAGCACCCCAATGGTGCTTGGCGTCGCCCGCGCGCCGCGAATTTTCTTCGCCGACAGATCGGGGACGTAGTTGGTCTGTTCAATAGCCGCCTGCACCCGCGCAAGCGTCTCCGCTTTCAGGCGTTCCGGGCTGTTCAGCGCGCGAGATACCGTCATCAGTGAGACATTGGCAAGTTTTGCTACATCTTTCAGGGATGCCATTGTGATTACTCCATCATGGTCGCTGCGCCACAGGCTATACAACTAAGTTGCTGATGTAAAAGGGTCATACGATATTCTATCCCAGCCTGACGTTCCGGGGCGGCGGGGAATAGTTGATCGCGATCTCATCTCCATTATGTTAACGTTAACTTTTGTGATTAACATCATGAATCGTCACAAAACCAGATG
>CABUCP010000548.1 GCA_902490055.1 uncultured Klebsiella sp.
GTAAATACGGCGGGGCAGCTTTTTAACGCTGGGAATCCAGCTTTTCGTTATTCTTCACGACGTCCTGCGCCTTGCTATAGCTTTCTATCAGCAGTTGATACGCCGGGAAGACTTTGGTGTAAACCTCGGCCCACTCGGCAGCGTCAGGGCGGTTCCAGGTGCGCTGCAGCTCAGAGGCTACTGCTGCGGTATCCATAGGGACAACACCAGCCTGTACCACGCGAGCCAGGGTAATTTCCTGCGCCATCTTGCTATAGGTCCCGGAGGCGTCGATGACCGCAAACACTTTATAACCATCGGCGACCGCGGCGATGGCCGGGAAGGCCATGCAGACGCTGGTAATGGTACCGGCGATGATTAACGTTTTACGCCCGGTAGCTTTCACCGCCGCGACAAACTCCGGGTTATCCCAGGCGTTAATCTCACCTTTACGCGCAATGTATTTTGCATGCGGCGCGTTTTCATGGATTTCCGGGATCAACGGGCCGTTTGGACCTTGCGGTACGGAAGCGGTAGTGATCACCGGGATCCCGGCAAGCGATGCCATTTTAGCCAGCGCGGCGGCGCGAGCGCGCAATTCCGGCATTGGCATATCGCCAACGGTCTGGAACAGGCCGCTTTGGTGGTCAATCAACAGCATCGCGGTATCGTTAACATCAATCACCGGACGAGAACCGTTAAAGTTGGCTGGAGTAGACATATTCTTCACCTCAATTACGTTAGATTTGGCCAAAACGGCCGCTATTAAAATCGCGAATCGCTTCGGCGATTTGCGTTTTGGTATTCATGACAAACGGGCCGTAGCCCACGATCGGCTCCTGCAGCGGCTCGCCGGCCATCAGCAGAACCTTCGCGTTTGAGCCCGCTTCCAGATGGAAGGTTTCACCTTTTTGGCTCAACACGACCAACTGTCCTTCCCGTGCGTTTTCCGTACCGTTGACGGTGACTTCGCCTTCGAGTACGACCAACGCGGTGCTCCAGCCTTCCGGTTGACGCAGCGTCACGTCATGGCCCTGATTGAGCTGCATATCCCAAACGTTCAACGGCGAAAAGGTATGCGCGGGGCCTGCGACATCACCGTAATGCCCGGCAATAACTCTGACGGTTCCGGCATTTTGTTCTAGCGTCGCCTGCGGGATAACGTCAGCGGTGATGCTCTGATATCCCGGAGTGGTCATTTTGTCTTTCGCCGGCAGGTTGACCCACAGCTGCATCATCTTCAGTTCACCGCCGGAGCGAGTGAAGGCTTCAGAGTGAAACTCTTCGTGCAGGATCCCGGCGCCAGCCGTCATCCACTGCACGTCGCCGGGGCCGATAACGCCGCCCCTGCCTGTTGAATCGCGGTGTTCAACCTCACCGGAGTAAACGATGGTGACGGTTTCGAATCCGCGATGCGGATGTTCGCCGACGCCGCGTTTACCGCTACCCGCCGGGAAAGTGTGCGGGCCGGCGTAGTCGAGCAGTAAAAATGGGCTCAGCTGTTCGCCATGGGTCTGGTAAGAGAACATTGAGCGAACCGGAAAACCATCGCCCACCCAGTGCTGCGAAGGCGCGGTATAGACTCCAGTAATCTGTTTCATGGTTATCTCCTGCATGTCTGTATCTGATGTGAATAAGCTTATATCCGGGGCTAATATTCCGGTAGATAGCTATACTGTTCTAAAAATGGAACGATGGAGGAAAGGATGCAGGACCTCAATGACTTAGCCTGGTTTGTACAGGTGGTGGATCATGGCGGCTTTGCCGCCGCCGGGCGCGCGCTCGATCAACCTAAATCCAAACTCAGCCGCCGCATTGCGCAGTTGGAAGAGCGCCTTGGCGTACGCTTGATTCAGCGAACCACCCGCCAGTTTGCGGTAACGGAAGTAGGGCAGACGTTCTATCAACACTGCAAGGCGATGTTGATTGAGGCAGAGGCGGCGCATCAGGCGGTAGAAACCCTGCAATCTGAGCCGCGCGGCAGCGTCAAACTTACCTGCCCTGTGACCTTATTACACGCACATGTCGGACCGATGCTGGCGCGCTTTATGGTGCGTTATCCCGGCGTGACGCTGCATCTGGAAGCGACAAACCGGCGGGTGGATGTAGTGGGCGAAGGGGTCGATGTGGCGATCCGCGTACGGCCAAGACCCTTTGAAGATAGCGACCTGGTGATGCGGGTGCTGGCCGATCGCGGTCATCGCCTGGTGGCCAGCCCGGAATTGATTACCCGGCTCGGGCAGCCACGGGCGCCGGCGGAATTAAGCACCTGGCCTGGATTGAGTATCGGCGCCGGTAAACACCAGCATAAATGGCAACTGAGCGGGCCGGATGGCGCGCGAGCTGAGGTTTATTTTACGCCGCGAATGGTCACCAGCGATATGCTGGCGCTGCGTGAGGCGGCAATGGCGGGCGTTGGCGTGGTTCAGCTTCCTTTATTAATGGTACGCGATCAGCTGGCGTCAGGGGAATTGGCAATTGTTCTTGATGAGTGGCAGCCGCAGCGCGAGGTGATTCATGCGGTATTCGCCTCACGGCGCGGGTTATTGCCTTCTGTTAGGGCGCTGGTGGATTATCTCAGCGAAGAGTACCAGCGAATGGAAGAGGATTAGCTTCGGGAACCGTTTCCCCGGCGGCGCTGCGCCTGGACGGGCTACTGGTGGTGCGGCCTGTGGTAAGGGTAGCCCGGGCGAGGCATTTATGCCGACCCCGGGAAGGGGGGCGGTGCCACATACGAAAAAGAGCCCGTACTTTCGTACGAGCTCTCATCT
>CABUCP010000549.1 GCA_902490055.1 uncultured Klebsiella sp.
ACTAGTCTATGAGCACTGATAATAAACAATCGTTGCCGGCAATAACGCTGGCGGCAATCGGCGTGGTTTACGGCGATATCGGTACCAGTCCACTGTATACCCTTCGCGAATGCCTGTCAGGCCAGTTTGGCTTTGGCGTGGAGCGCGATGCGGTCTTTGGCTTTCTATCGCTGATTTTCTGGCTACTGATATTTACCGTATCAATTAAATACATCACTTTCGTGATGCGGGCGGATAACGCCGGCGAAGGCGGGATCTTAACGTTGATGTCGCTGGCCGGGCGTAACACCTCAGCAAAGATGACCTCCGTGTTGGTGATCCTCGGCCTGATTGGCGGTAGCTTCTTCTATGGCGAAGTGGTGATAACCCCGGCGATATCGGTGATGTCGGCGATAGAGGGGTTAGAAATTATCGCCCCGCAGCTGGATACCTGGATTGTCCCCATCTCTATTATCGTTCTGACCCTGTTGTTTGCTATCCAAAAACACGGGACCGGGATGGTCGGTAAGCTATTTGCGCCGATTATGCTGGTCTGGTTCCTGCTGCTGGCGGTGCTTGGCGCGCGGAGTATTCTCGATAATCCGGAAGTCCTGCAGGCGCTGAATCCCTACTGGGCGGTACACTTCTTCCTGCAGTACAAGACGGTTTCCTTTATTGCGCTCGGCGCGGTGGTGCTGTCGATTACCGGCGTGGAAGCGCTGTATGCCGATATGGGCCACTTCGGCAAACTGCCGATTCGCGTCGCGTGGTTCTCGGTGGTGCTGCCGTCATTAGTACTTAACTACTTTGGCCAGGGCGCGCTGCTGCTGAAGCATCCGGAAGCGATTAAAAACCCGTTCTTCCTGCTGGCGCCGGAGTGGGCGCTGATCCCGATGCTGGTTATTGCTACCCTGGCGACGGTTATTGCCTCTCAGGCGGTAATTTCCGGCGTCTTCTCGCTGACTCGTCAGGCCGTGCGTTTGGGCTATCTGTCGCCGATGCGCATTATCCACACCTCGGAAATGGAGTCCGGGCAGATTTACATCCCGTTCATTAACTGGCTGCTGTACGTTTCGGTCGTCATCGTCATTGTCAGCTTCGAGCACTCCTCTAATCTGGCGGCGGCGTACGGTATCGCGGTAACCGGCACCATGGTGCTGACCTCCATTCTTTCCGCCACCGTGGCGCGGAAAAACTGGCACTGGAATAAGCTTTTTGTCGGCCTGATGCTGGTGGCCTTCCTGTGCATTGATATTCCGCTGTTCTCGGCGAACCTCGATAAGATCGTCTCCGGCGGCTGGCTGCCGTTATCGCTGGGTCTGGTGATGTTTACGGTGATGACAACCTGGAAGAGCGAACGTTTCCGCCTGCTGCGCCGGATGCATGAACACGGGAATTCGCTGGAAGCAATGATCTCCTCGTTGGAGAAATCACCACCGGTACGCGTGCCGGGCACTGCGGTCTATATGTCCCGCGCCCTGAACGTGATTCCTTTTGCTCTGTTGCATAACCTGAAGCACAACAAGGTGCTGCATGAGCGCGTTATTCTGCTGACCCTGCGCACCGAAGACGCGCCTTATGTGCATAACGTTCGTCGCGTGCAGATTGAGCAGCTGTCGCCATCGTTCTGGCGTGTGGTGGCAAGCTACGGTTGGCGTGAAACGCCGAACGTCGAAGAGGTCTTCCACCGCTGCGGCCTCGAAGGGCTGAGCTGCCGGATGATGGAGACGTCGTTCTTTATGTCGCACGAGTCGCTGATTATCGGCAAACGCCCGTGGTATCTCCGCCTGCGCGGCAAACTGTATCTGCTGCTGCAGCGTAACGCCCTACGTGCGCCGGACCAGTTTGAAATCCCGCCGAACCGGGTTATTGAGCTCGGTACTCAGGTGGAAATCTGATGTCAAAAAGCCCTTCAACAATGAAGGGCTTTTTTGTCTCTCACATCTTGATGTCACTTCTTGTCCCCGCGTTGCGAAACGTTTCGATGGCGATCACATTTCTCTCTTCTGCCGGTGGTTTTATGTTCGCTTATTGACAATACTTAGCACTAGCGAAACGTTTCGCTAGTGGAGCAAAAGAGAAAAAATGAAAAAAGGCACCGTACTTAACGCTGATATTTCTTCCGTTATCTCCCGCCTCGGTCATACCGATACGCTGGTTGTTTGCGATGCCGGGTTGCCGGTTCCCCGCAGCAGCGCGCGCATTGATATGGCGCTTACGCAAGGCGTACCTTCATTTATGCAGGTTCTGGAGGTCGTAACGACGGAAATGCAGGTTGAGGCGGCGGTCATCGCGGAAGAGATTAAAACCCATAATCCGCAACTCCACGCGACGTTGCTCAATCATCTTGAGCAGCTGCAGCAGCACCAGGGAAATACGATTGAAATTCGTTACACCAGTCATGAGCAGTTCAAAAAACAAACCGCAGATAGTCAGGCGGTCATTCGCAGCGGGGAGTGTTCCCCGTATGCGAATATTATTCTCTGTGCCGGCGTGACTTTCTGAGATCGCCGCCATGGAAGCCTTATTGCAACTAAAAGGGATCGATAAAGCGTTCCCAGGCGTCAAAGCGCTCTCCGGCGCGGCGCTGAATGTCTATGCTGGCCGGGTGATGGCGCTGGTGGGCGAAAATGGCGCCGGCAAGTCCACCATGATGAAGGTGCTGACCGGTATCTATTCCCGCGATGCGGGCTCTTTGCTGTGGTTAGGCAAAGAGACCACCTTTACCGGGCCAAAATCCTCCCAGGAAGCCGGTATCGGCATCATTCAC
>CABUCP010000550.1 GCA_902490055.1 uncultured Klebsiella sp.
TGAAGATCAACTTAAAAGAGGAAAGAAAACGCCCGGCTAGCCGGGCGTTGGGGAATCAGTGGTTTTGCTGGCTGCCGTCTTTATGGCCGACGCCGGAGAAGATGTTAAACACTTCGCCAAGACCGTAAATCAGGCCCATGATGATGGCCATCACCACAGGGACCATGACGACAGCAAATACCAGACTTTTCAACAGCTCTAACATGGTTTGCTCCAGATAGTACGAATACTTCATTGTAACCATTTCGGCTGGAAAAACACGCCCCATTTGTGCGGTGCCACGCAACAACGGCGGCAGATGCCTGTTGCAAGATGGGCGCTATCGTTCACAATACTCTCTTTTCGCCAGGAATTGATTATGCAGGCCGAAATTCTTCTCACCCTAAAGCTGCAGCAGCGCCTGTTCGCCGATCCTCGCCGTATCGCCCTGCTGAAACAGATCGATCAGACCGGTTCCATAAGCCAGGGCGCTAAAAACGCCGGCATCAGCTACAAAAGCGCATGGGATGCCATCAACGAAATGAATCAGCTCAGCGAGCAATCGCTAGTTGACCGCGCCACCGGCGGTAAAGGCGGCGGCGGCGCAATTCTGACCCGCTACGGCCAGCGCTTGATTCAACTGTACGATCTACTGGCGCAAATTCAGCAAAAAGCCTTCGATGTGTTAAGCGACGATGACGCCCTGCCTCTCGATAGCCTGCTGGCGGCGATTTCCCGCTTTTCACTGCAAACCAGCGCCCGCAACCAGTGGTTCGGCACCATTACCGGCCGCGACCACCAGCAGGTACAGCAGCATGTTGAGGTGCTGCTGGCCGACGGCCAAACCCGCTTTAAAGTCGCCATCACCGCCCAGAGCGCCGATCGACTCGGCCTTGATGAGGGTCAGGAAGTGCTGGTGCTGCTGAAAGCGCCATGGGTTGGCATAACCCAGGACCGCGCTATCGCGCAGCAGGCCGATAACCAGCTCAACGGGCGCATCAGCCACATCGAACGCGGCCCGGAACAGTGCGAAGTCATTATGGCGCTGCCGGATGGGCAAAATCTGTGCGCCACGCTGCCGCTGGCGCACATCGACGGGCTGCAAGAAGGCGCAGAGGCGATCGCTTACTTTAATGCCGACCGCATCATTCTTGCGACCTTGTGCTAACGGCATTGACATTATCGCCACGAAGACGTATCCCTGAAGCACATCGCTGCAAAAAGTGGGATACACAATGTCATCATTGCAAATTTCGCAAGGCACGTTTCGCCTTAGCGATACAAAAACATTAAAAATCGAGCACCTCACCCTCCGCGCCGGCGAAAGCTGGGCTTTTGTCGGCAGCAACGGCAGCGGGAAATCGGCGCTGGCCAGGGCTCTGGCCGGCGAACTGACCCTGCTAAGCGGGCAACGTGAAAGCGGGTTTCAGCGCATCACTCGCCTCTCCTTCGAGCAATTGCAGAAACTGGTCAGCGACGAGTGGCAACGCAATAACACCGACATGCTCAGCCCCGGCGAAGAAGACACCGGGCGCACTACCGCGGAAATCATCGAAGATGAAAGACGCGACCCGGAACGCTGTGCCCGGCTGGCGGAACAGTTTGGTATCAGTCACCTGCTGACGCGGCGCTTTAAATATTTGTCGACCGGCGAAACGCGGAAAACGCTGCTCTGTCAGGCGCTGATGGGCGAGCCCGATCTGCTGATCCTCGATGAACCGTTTGACGGGCTGGATGTCGCTTCGCGCCAACAGTTGGCCGACCTGCTAGCCAGCCTGCACCACGCCGGCATCACCCTGGTACTGGTACTCAACCGCTTCGATGAAATCCCGGCATTCGTCGAGTTCGCTGGCGTCCTGGCTGACTGCACGCTCAGCGAGACCGGCGAGAAGCAGGCGCTGCTCCAGCAGGCGCTCATCGCCCAACTGGCGCACAGCGAAAAGCTCGACGGCATGGCGCTCCCGGAACCGGACGCTCCCGCCGCGCGGCACGATTTAGCGGCCAATGCCACGCTCATCACGCTCAATAACGGTAGGGTCTCGTACAACGATAAAGCTATCATTAATCAGCTGAACTGGGTGGTGAACCCCGGCGAACACTGGCAGATTGTCGGCCCCAACGGCGCGGGTAAATCAACGCTGCTGAGTCTGGTTACCGGCGACCATCCGCAGGGCTACAGCAATGACCTGACGCTATTTGGCCGCCGTCGCGGCAGCGGCGAGACTATTTGGGATATCAAAAAACATATCGGCTACGTCAGCAGCAGCCTGCATCTGGAATACCGCGTCAGCACTAACGTGCGCAACGTGATCCTCTCCGGCTACTTCGACTCAATTGGCATTTATCAGGCGGTTTCCGATAAGCAGCACAAGCTGGTGCAACGCTGGCTGGAGATCCTCGGCATCGACAAACGTACCGCCGACGCCCCCTTCCATAGTCTGTCCTGGGGGCAACAGCGGCTGGCGCTGATCGTTCGCGCGCTGGTTAAACACCCAACCCTGCTGATCCTCGATGAGCCGTTGCAGGGGCTGGATCCGCTGAACCGTCAGTTAGTGCGCCGATTCATCGATGTATTAATTAGCGAAGGAACCACCCAACTGTTATTTGTTTCACATCACGCCGAAGATGCCCCGGACTGTATTACCCATCGTCTGGAGTTTATCGCCAGTGGAGACGGTTACACTTACCGCGTTGGCCCGCTGGCGGAATAAGCCAATACAGGGGTCTGCGGATCCCTGATTTTTTTCAGAAAAACAACCAAAAACCCA
>CABUCP010000551.1 GCA_902490055.1 uncultured Klebsiella sp.
AAAAAAGCGGGCGCCTGGCCGATTGTTAAAGCGGACGATAGCTATAAGCCAGAATGCACCTCCCTTGAAGAGGTGTTCACCAAAACGCTCGAAGAGTATCAGCAACGCAGTAGCATGCTTTCCGGCCTTGTGCAGGAAGCAAAGGCGCAGAGCGATGACACCACGTGGCGCTTTTTGACGCTACTTGAAAAAGAACAACAGCAGGATGGATTGTTACTGCAATCCGTACTGGAAGAGATTCGTACTGCCGATAAAGCCGGTCTCTGTATGGAACAAACCGACCACCGACTGCGCGATCTTATCACCCCGCAGCAGCATTAATTCTCGCAGGCCGTTCCGCGCGCAAACCACCGGAACGGCCGTTGCAGTAAGCTTCACTGCGACGAAATTAGTGCGCCTCACCCTGTGGGGTAAATTTCAGCTCAATCAAGGCAATCGCCTTCTGTACCGCACGCAGCGTAACCGGATCGGCAGAGGCCGGATTGCTGGCGAAATCGATCGCTTTTAACTGCGACGCCATCTTTTCACGCACCTCGACCGGGGCGATAACGTCAATCACATCCAGGATCTGTTTGATAACCAGCTGGCAGGCGACGACGTCGGAAACCAGCTCATCTTGTTCAGTGAAAGGTTGAGACATTTTTTACTCCTATTTTCAGGAGCGTAATAGTAACCTAAATCGCGCGAGATAAAAAAACATGTGCGGAAGCGGCAGAAAGAAACGCACCGCAAAGATACTTAATCACTTTGCTATGGCAACGACTCAATGCGTACAACAGCTATCACGCCGAAAACGCGTGCTTTCTCCGCCCCTGCTTTACTGGTGGCCGGCGCTTTCTTTATGGAGTTCCTCGATGGTACGGTCATTGCCACCGCTTTGCCTGATATGGCGAAAGATTTTGGCGTCGCGGCGGTCGATCTCAATATCGGCATCAGCGCCTACCTGATTACCCTCGCGGTGCTGATCCCCGCCAGCGGCTGGATTGCCGACCGCTTCGGCGCACGGAAAGTATTTACCCTCGCATTAGCCATTTTTACTCTCGCCTCCGTTTTCTGCGGTTTATCGCGCAACGTTGAAAGCTTCGTGGCGATGCGGATCCTGCAGGGCATCGGCGGCGCGCTAATGGTCCCCGTTGGCCGACTGGCGGTGCTACGCACCACGCCGAAGGATCAGCTCATCAAGGCGATCGCCACCCTAACCTGGCCGGCTCTGGTGGCGCCGATCATCGGCCCGCCGCTCGGCGGCTTTATTACCAGCTACGCCAGTTGGCATTGGATCTTTTTTATCAACGTCCCCCTTGGGCTACTGGCGATGGCGCTCTCTTTGCGCATTATCCCTGATATTCGTGAAGAGGAACGCCGTCCTTTCGATCTTCCCGGTTTTCTGGCGACATCGCTGGCGATGATAAGCCTGGTAGCGGCGATGGAACTGCTCGGCGACCGACAGCCACAAAGCTGGCAAACACTAGCCCTATTGGTGCTGGGGATCGCCTGTATGGCTTTTGCGCTACGTCATTTCCGCCGCACCGCCTGGCCAATGGTAAGATTGGACGCTCTGCAGGTTGCGACTTTTCGGGTAACTATGTACGGCGGTTCGCTATTTCGTGCTTCGATAAGCGCCGTCCCATTCCTGCTGCCGCTGTTATTCCAGGTGGGTTTTGGCATGGATCCCTTTCATTCCGGACTGCTGGTGCTGGCCGTGTTCGTCGGCAATCTGACAATCAAACCCGCGACCACGCCGTTAATCCGCTGGCTGGGGTTCCGCCGCTTATTGCTGATTAACGGCGCGCTGAACGTTGCTTCACTCCTTGCCTGTGCGCTGTTAACGCCGCAAACGCCGGTATGGTTGATTATGCTAATTCTCTATCTTGGCGGGGTTTTCCGTTCGATCCAATTTACCGGCGTCAGCACCCTCGCCTTTGCCGACGTACCCTCCGCGCAGATGAGTTACGCTAATACGCTATTCAGCACCGCCTCTCAGCTGGCGGTTGGTCTCGGCATCACCCTCGGCGCGATCGGTATTCGGATCGGAGAACAAGTGAGCGGTTGGTTTAACTTGACGGCATTACCGGGAATTGACTTTCGTTTGGCGTTTGTCTTTATTGCGCTGATTTGTTTGGTGGGGATGATTGATACGCTGCATCTTACCCGGGATGCCGGCAGCACGGTGTCCAGTAAAGAAAAATCATAGCAAACAGGCCAGCATCTTAGTGCTGGCCTGTTTAAATAGCCTTATTAACCGACGGACAAAAGCTTCGATAGCTTTATCCTGACAGTTTTCGAAGAAGCACTGCTGGAAGCGTGGGCCGGAGACCGCGGTTTTCACCAGCTCCGGATCGATAGCACGCAGCGTATCGAGATAATTTTCTTTCACCACCGCCGCTTTCACTTTGTTGAGGATACCGGCGTTGCGTACCTGCGGTTCTTTACGCTCCGGCGGATAACCTTCGCCGTTGCGGCCGGTAAACGCCTTCTCAAAAATAAAGCGTACGTTCAGCTCAGCTCCCCAACCAAACCCTTTAGCAAAAGGCAGCGACAGCGCGTTACCGTTGTTGATCTGGGCAAACAGGAACGCATCGGCAGGGTCAATACAGTAACCGCAGACCACGCCAGGGTGGATGTTCAGCGACATCAGCGCCCCCTGACCGGTGCCGCAGCCGGTCACCACAAAATCTACCGCTTTGGAATTTAGCAGGATACTGGCCATGATACCCAGATGGATGTAGGTCAGATGATGATCGT
>CABUCP010000552.1 GCA_902490055.1 uncultured Klebsiella sp.
TCTTCATAATAAAATAAATGAATGACCTGCCGGTTTATCAATGAATCTAGCGAGACCTGCGTCTATCTGGTGGTGCGTCTGAATCAATCCGGCTCATAATGGCAAAGCGCGTTATCGATAAAGCGGCTAGCCTCACTATAGTCCGCTTATCAAAGGAGTTTGCTATGACAGTTAATCCGCAACGCCATCGCCGCTGGCTGCTGGCCTCCCGTCCGCAAGGTGAACCTACGGCTGATAATTTCAGCCTGGAAGAGGGAGAAATCCCGACGCCGGGGGCAGGTCAGATCCTGCTGCGTACCGTCTTTTTATCCCTTGACCCCTATATGCGCGGGCGAATGAGCGATGCGCCGTCTTATTCGCCGCCGGTGGCTATTGGCGCGGTGATGGTTGGCGGTACCGTGAGCCAGGTGGTGAGTTCCCATCATGATGATTTTCAGCCCGGCGAATGGGTGCTTGGCTACAGCGGCTGGCAGGATTATGAGCTTTCCGACGGCAGCGGGTTGGTCAAACTGGGCGCTAATCCGCAGCATCCTTCATGGGCGCTAGGCGTGCTGGGAATGCCTGGTTTCACCGCCTATATGGGGCTGCTGGATATTGGTCAGCCGAAGGCGGGCGAAACCCTGGTCGTGGCGGCGGCAACCGGCCCGGTAGGGGCCACCGTTGGGCAGATTGGCAAACTTAAAGGCTGCCGCACGGTTGGTATTGCCGGCGGCGCCGAGAAATGCCGCTATGCGGTCGAGACGCTGGGGTTTGATATTTGTCTCGATCATCGAGCGCCCGATTTCGCCCGGCAGCTGGCGCAGGCTTGCCCACAGGGAATTGATATTTACTATGAAAACGTTGGCGGTAAGGTCTTTGACGCGGTACTGCCGCTGCTGAATACCTCGGCGCGGGTACCGGTCTGCGGGTTGGTGAGCGGTTATAATGCGACAGGGCTCCCGGATGGTCCGGATCGTCTACCTCTACTGATGGCGACTATCCTCAAGAAACGTATCCGGATGCAAGGCTTTATTATCGGCCAGGATTATGGCCATCGGATTGCAGAGTTCCAGCAGGATATGGGGCGTTGGCTGCAGGAAGGTAAAATCAAATACCGCGAACAGTTGATTGACGGTCTGGAGCAGGCGCCGCAGGCGCTGATTGGCCTGTTGAAAGGAGAAAACTTCGGCAAAGTGGTGATCAAAGTCGCCACGGATGAGTAAGAAGTAAGCCGTGAAACCCCGGAAGCGCTGCGCTTACGGGGTTATATTATCGACGCGGCGGCTATGCGTAAAACGCCAGCCGCTGCGCTAACAAATCAACAAATGCCTGACGGTCGATATCCAGCATCACCGTGGTATTTGGCGGGTTTCCGGTCAGATTGTAGTAATCCACCACCGTCATGCCCTGGGTATACTTGCCTTGCGTTTCGACGCCCACCCAGCGCTCAATGGTCGTGAAAATCTCCGGCTTCAACAGCCAGGCGATGGTGCATGGGTCGTGCAGCGGCGCGCCGACAAAGCCCCATTTCTCATCCTTGTGGTACTCCATAAAGAAGTCCAGCAGCTCAGCGACGATAGTGGCGACCGGATTGCCAATCTGGCGAAAACGCTCGATATCCGCGGCGTGGATTTGCGCTTTGTGGGTCACCTCTAATCCAGCCATCACCACCGGGATCCCGGATTGGAACACCATTTCCGCCGCCTCAGGGTCGACGTAAATATTAAACTCGGCCGCCGGCTGCCAGTTTCCGAGCCCCATCGCGCCGCCCATCATCACGATGCGGGCGATTTTTGCATGCAGCTGCGGATGGGCGGCGAGCAGTAGCGCCACGTTGGTCTGCGGGCCGGTGGCGACCAGCGTCACCGGTTCGCGGCTTTCGCGTAACACCTTCGCCATCAGTTCAACAGCCGTGCACGTCTGCGGCGCAAACGCCGGCTCCGGCAGCGCCGGGCCATCGAGGCCGCTTTCACCGTGAACGTTATCGGCAATGATCAAATTCCGCATCAGCGGCTTCAGCGCGCCGCCGGCAACGGGAATATCGTGGCGATTTAGCAGCGTGAGCATGCGCAGTACGTTGCGCAACGTTTTATCCGGCGTTTGATTGCCGGCGGAAGAGGTGACGGCTTTTACGTCCAGCTCTGGTGAGGCGAGGGCGAGGACCAGCGCGATCGCGTCATCATGACCCGGATCGCAATCGATAATAATCGGCAGTGCCATAGCGGCTCCTTATTGGCGTTGTTCTGTGACAAGGTTAACGCTGAGCAGCACGATAGACGAGAGTGGACAAAGGATAGTGTGACGACGGGCACGAAGCCCATAATAATAAAATTGCTAATCCATACGGTTATTAATGGTTTGCTTTTCCGCTTGCGGCTTTTTATCCTTAGGGAAAACTTAAGAGGTTAATGCGATGAAAGATGTAGTAGATAAATGCAGTACTAAAGGCTGCGCCATTGATGTTGGTACGATTATTGATAATGAAGATTGCGTTTTTCGCGTAGAAAAACTGTTCGCCAGCCGTGAGGATGCGGAATCCGCCGTTGCGGTTATCCGCGAACGCGCCGCGGCGGCTGCGCCGGCCAGCGAAGCGCCGGAAGTTAATTATACTATCGAGTCCGTGGGTAACGAGGCTAAGCTGGACGCAGCGGTTGCGTTCTCCTGCCAGGCGGAAAAGATCATCTTCGAACTGTCCTTAAGAAGCTTCCTCTAAAGACAACGTGATGGTCAAATGCCAGGATCCCGCCAGGGAT
>CABUCP010000553.1 GCA_902490055.1 uncultured Klebsiella sp.
CATTCGGACCTAAGTAGCAATAAAAGCGTTTTTCCAGGCTTTTATCCCAGTAAACGGTTTTTATTGCCATTTCGTCCGGCGGGATTACGGGAAATGGGGATGGCGCTCAGAACGTCATGCCGCCGATAACCGCCGCCAGGCGATCGAACATCTCGCCAAACAGGTGTTCGCAGAACGGGGCCAGCATCGGCATCATCATGCCGAGGGTCATGATGCCGAAGGTCATAGTCACCGGAAAGCCGATCACGAACACCGAAAGCTGCGGCGTCATGCGGTTGAGCAGGCCAAGGGCGATATTGAGCGTCAGCAGCAGGCAAATTAGCGGCAGGGCCAGCATCATACCGTTGATGAAGATCAGCGAACCGAGCTGGGCAAGCGCCAGAAAACCATTGCCGTTCAGCGGTTGGCTTTGAATCGGCAGGGTATGAAAGCTGTCGGCCAGCAGTGAAATCAGCCACAGATGGCCATCAAAACTTAAAAATAGCAGCATCGCCAGCAGGTTGAGCAGCCGCGCCAGCACCGGCATATTCGGGCCGCCGCTGGGGTCGAAGAAGGTGGCGAACGACAGCCCCATCTGCATGCCGATCACCTCTCCGGCAAGGCGAACCGCGGCGAAGGCAAATTGCATGGTCAGCCCCAGCGCCGCGCCGATCAGGATCTGCTGAATGGCCAGCCAGAGTCCGGCGGCGGAAAAAATTGGCATCGGGCTGGCGGGCAGCGTCGGGGCGATTAGCACTGCAATCAGGCCGCCGAGGCCGATTTTCACCTTTTTGCTAATCTGCTTCTCACTCAGCAGCGGCGCGGTACTGATAAGGGCCAGAATACGCAGCAGCGGCCAGAAATACTGGCTGAGCCATTCGCTGAGCTGGGCGCTGTCGAAGGGGATCACGGTTAGCCGATGATATTAGGCAGGTTGCTGAATAGCGTGCGCATATAGTCTAGTAGCAGGTTCAGCATCCACGGCCCGGCGATAATAATGGTCGCGACCACCGCGAGGATCTTCGGGATAAATGACAAGGTCATCTCGTTAATCTGGGTGGCGGCCTGCAGCAGGCTGACCACCAGCCCGCTGATCAGCGCCGCCAGCAGCAGCGGGGCGGCCAGCGCGAGGGCGACTTTCATCGCCTCGGTGCCGATGGCCATCACGGATTCTGGCGTCATGCGTGTTCTCCGGCAGTTCAGGAATAGAAACTTTGCGCCAGCGAGCCGAGCAGCAGCTGCCAGCCATCCACCAGCACAAACAGCATCAGCTTAAACGGCAGCGAGATCGTCGCCGGCGGCACCATCATCATCCCCAGCGCCATCAGTACGCTGGCGACCACTAAATCGATAATCAGGAACGGAATGAATACCGTGAAACCAATCTGGAAGGCGGTTTTCAGTTCACTGGTGACGTAGGCGGGCAGCAGGATACGCATCGGTACTGCCTCCGGCCCGGCCAGCGGCGGCTGATTGGCGAGGCGGGCGTACAGCGCCAGATCGCTCTCGCGGGTCTGACGCAGCATAAACTCGCGCAGCGGCTGCGCGCCTTTATCCAACGCCGCATCAAGGCCGATCTTGTCCTGGCTAAAGGGCAGGTAAGCCTCCTGATAGACCTTGTCGAATACCGGCGACATGATAAAGAAGGTCAGGAACAGCGCCAGCCCGAGCATCACCTGGTTTGGCGGCGCTGACGGTGTGCCCAACGCATTACGCAGCAGACCCAGCACGATGATGATGCGGGTAAAGCTGGTCATCATCAGCAGCATCGCCGGCAGGAAGGTGAGCGAGGTCAACAGCACCAGCGTCTGCACCGGTAGCGACCAGCTTTGGCCGCCGTTGGCTAACGGCTGGCTGATAAGCCCCGGTAACTGCGCGAAGGCGGTAGGGCTGAGCAGCAGCAATACGGCGGCGAGCCACGGCGCCCGGCGGCAGACAAAGGCGAACAGAAGAGGGAGCATGGCTATTTTTCCGGGCGTTTGAGAACGTTGCGCATCAACTGGCGGAAGTCCCCCGGCGGCGTCGCTGCGGGGGGGGCTTCATCGCGCAGCGGCGCCGGGAATTGATGCAGCGGGGTGATCTGCTGGGCGGTGACGCCCAGCACCAGCAGGGTGTTATCGACTTCCACCACCACCACGCGCTCGCGCTGGCCAACCTGGCAGCTGGCGCGCAGATTAAGTAACCGGCCGTTGCGCGCCTGCGGCGCAAAGCCGAGGCGGCGGAACAGCCAACCGGCCAGCACAATCAGCAGCAAAATCGCGCCGAGCGCGCTGCTCACCTGCATTAGCGCCGAGCCGCCGGAGATTGCCGGTTCGGTAACCGGTTGGCTGGCTTGCACGGTAGCGGTGGCGCTCATTAGCGGCTCAACCGACGCATACGTTCGGACGGCGTAATGATATCGGTAATGCGCACGCCGAATTTATCTGCCACCACCACCACTTCGCCCTGGGCTATCAGATAGCCGTTGATCAGGATATCCAGCGGTTCGCCCGCCAGGCCATCCAGCGCGACGACCGACCCTTGCGACAGGCGCAGCAGCTCTTTGATAGTCATTTTGGTGCGTCCCAGTTCAACGGTCAGCTTCACCGGAATATCGAGGATCAGATCGATATCCTGCAGGCTGCCGAGCGCATCCTGGGCCTCCAGCGATTTGAACACCCCATCGGTGGTGGCGCTGGATTTCTCAGACGATTGCTGTTCATTAAGCGCATCAGCCCACAGATCGTCTACGGATTCCTTTCCTGCGCCAGAC
>CABUCP010000554.1 GCA_902490055.1 uncultured Klebsiella sp.
AATCATATCTGAGTTGTCAGCGTTTTTTATTTAGCACCCCTGATTGTCCTTATTTGGCAGGCTCATGAATGCGGACGATTCTAATTGTTGGCGAACGCCTGTTGCAGCGCCTTTTCAGCCCGCGTTGCTGCATTACTTTCACCATGTTCACGCAGAACCTGTGCCAGCTGGCGCAGCTGCGCTGCCGTCAGGCCGACCCGCATGCTGGCTCGCGTATGCGATAGCAGCTGTGATTCAACGCCCGGCGTGGCCGCTAATGCGCCAACCGTTGCCAGCTCGCGGCTTTGCCAGTCGAGGTTATCGCGGGCGAAAATGTCACCGAAAAGGTGCGTTTGCAGGAACTGGTTAATCACCGGGGCAAAATCAAACAGCGGGCCCTGGACGGGAGCGCCTGAGATTTTGGTCTGGTTTGCGGTACCGACACGGCGAAGCTCATCCCCGACAGGGATCGGAGCAACCGGCTCTTTACCCTCAACGTCTTCGATGCCACGTTGTTTACGTGCTTCGACGACCTTCATCAGTTCACTAAGCGCATTCAGGCTACGGGGAAAGCCCGTATAGGCGTAAAGCTGGACGAGAATCTCTTTGGTTTCGTTTATCGTGAGTCCGGCGTCAAGTCCCTGATTAAGCGCGGCATTCAGCTTATCCATCTGGCTGCTGGCCATCGATGCCGCAATCAACGGGATGGCCTGCTGGCTGGCTGACAGCGTATCTGAAACCGTTTGTTCGTGGTTCATTTCTGAGGCTCCTTTACTGACGGGCGCAGCATGTGCCGCGAGACCAAAACCAAAGGTCAGCACTACCGCAGCCGCTAATGATTTAATGGGCGTGGTATTGTTCATCTGTCACTAACTCCTTCCAGTTAACGCTTTTGCCATCCACAATCCCGGTTATCGCCAGATGCGTCATCGCGCTACCGGGCGCCGCGCCGTGCCAATGTTTGACGCCCGCCGGGCAAGAGACAACGTCACCAGCGTGGATAACCTGCACCGGCTGGCCTTCTTGCTGGGTGAGCCCAACCCCCGAGGTCACAATTAGCCGCTGACCTGCCGGATGGGTATGCCAGGCGGAACGGGCGCCAGGTTCAAAGGTGACATAAGCTCCGGAAACATTGATGTCGGTATCAGGCTTGAAGAGAGGATCAACCCGGACGCGCCCGGTAAAGTTCTCGGCTGTCCCGTAGACCGCGTCCTGACTCCCTGCGGGGGCGATATGGACAGCGGGATTTTGCTCCGCTGCCCAGGATGAAAATGTGACGAGGGGCAGTAACAGCCCGAGGTAACGTAAATGTCCGATCATGCAAAGCGTCCTTATCAATGAAGAGGGAGTTGCCTGCGATGATTTTATCGAGGAGGGGATGACGTCAGGCTGACGCCCCCCTGACAATTCTGTCAGTTAACCCAGGTCCCGGCTCAGCGCCGGATTGAGTATTGCCCGTCGCTTTATCCGCTTGTATCGCAAAGGTGAGGCCAAATGTATTGATGCCGCCTTCACTACGCGCAAAGACATCCCCCCGGTGCATAATGGCGACGGCGCGTACGATAGACAGGCCCAGTCCATGGTGGGTATCACTTCTCGCCCGGGAGGTGTCAACGCGATAGAACCGCTCGAAAAGCCGGTGTAAGTGCTCGGGCGCTATCGGCTCGCCCGGGTTAGAAACTTCAACACAGGCCTGATGGCCTTTTTCGCTTAAGCGCACCGTAACTGTGCTATTGGATGGTGAATGTCTTGCGCTGTTTTCCAGTAAATTAGCCAGCGAGCGGTGGAACAGCCGCCGGTCGATGTGCGCGCTGACGTCCCCCTCCACATCCAGAGAAAGCTGTTTTTCCGCAAATGAGGGCTCAACATACTCCGCGGTTTTCAGGGTTTCTTCTCGCAGGGACACTTGGGTTAGCTGGGAAGCATGTTCACCCGCGTGGGCATGGGACAGGAACAGCATGTCGTTAACGATAGACGTCATGCGTTCAAGCTCTTCCAGATTGGAACCCAATAATTCTTCCAGTTCATCCTGCGAGCGTCGGCGTGAGAGACCCAGTTGCGTCTGACCAATAAGGTTGGTCAGCGGGGTACGGAGTTCATGCGCAACATCGGCGTTAAAGCTGTCGAGCTGACGCCAGGCGACTTCTTGCCGTTCCAGCACGCCATTAAAAGATGATGCTAACTGCTGTAATTCGTCAGGTAGTGCTTCGGTATTCAGGCGCTGGCCATGGTCACCCGGCGCAAGATGCCGGGCTTCTTTACTGAGTGCGCCAACGGGACGAAGGCCGATCCTTGATACGATGTATCCCAGCAAGGCGACAATCACGACGCCCAGTGCGGTAATGATCAGCAATGTACGCGTGAACGCATTCAGTGTGCCCATGTACGGCGTGGAGTCGATGGCAACAATATAGCGCAGCTCAGGTCTTTCACCGTTGGCGGGGATGGTTTTCACTAGCAGAAACAGCGAGCATGCACCTTCTGATGCACCGGGCGCTTTATTAAAGCCTTCCTGTAAAGAAGACCACTGAACGCCCACCGGCGGTGTTCCCCCCATGCTAAAGCGTGGGTTATCGCTCACTATCCAGTAGCGAACGCGTTCACCTTCAGAATTGGTTAACACGGTGAATTTATTGGCCAACGTCGACCAGCCGTCAGCCGAGGTTCGCGCGGTGATCCACGGGCTCATTAATGATTCGCGGAATAACAATTCGTTGTGCATCTGCTTTTGCAAAGAGTCATGCAAAGAGCT
>CABUCP010000555.1 GCA_902490055.1 uncultured Klebsiella sp.
AATCCTCCCTTACCCTTCATCCTGCAAATTAGGACGAAAAAGCGGCAAAGTCAACTCAGGTTACCGAATGGCGCTCGCGTTTCAGGCGAAAACGACCTGCGCCCAGCGGGCGAGCCCGGCGGTAACGGAACCAAAATCATCGCCGCCGGCGACCGGAATTCCCGGTAAGTGTGCGGCCAGCGCTTGTTTAATCAACGGTGAACGCGCGCTACCGCCGGTGAGATAGATAACGTCCGGGGTTTCATTACTGCTTTCCAGCGCCAGCTGTACCTGTTCCATAATACGCGCTAGCGGTTGATTGAGCGCATCTTCCAGACCCTGTTGACTGATCGCAGTGGCCAGCTCATCGCTGATAAACGGCAGTTCAGCGTTGAAATTCTGCTGGCTGGAGAGGGCGATTTTGCTCTCTTCCGCGCTGCGCACCAGGCGGTAGCTCAGGCGCTGGCGCCAGACTTTCAGCAGCAGGGCGACTTTATCTGCATCGCGGGCGTCGCGCAGCAGGTCATTGAGCATGCGGCCGTTGGCGGAGCTGTAGAAATCGGTTTGCGCCGGGACGTCGTTAATCGCCACCGCGTTCCACCATGGCAGCACCGGCAGCGCAATACCTTTTTCAGTCTCGCCGCCCATACCGAGCAGCGGCATCAGGCACTTAAAGGCCAGGGCGATGTCCAGATCGTTCCCGCCGATACGACAGCCGCTATGGCCCAGAAGGCTATCCTGGCGATCGGCTTTCTGCCGCCACTGCGGGCCCATTAATAGCAGTGAGCAGTCGGTGGTACCGCCGCCGATATCGACCACCAGTACGCGTTTTTCTTCTTTGAGCGTGGCTTCAAAATCCAGCCCTGCCGCGACTGGCTCAAACTGGAAAACGACATCGTTGAAGCCAGCGCGTTTCGCCGCCCGCTCAAGGATACCTTGCGCCTGAGCGTTGGCGTCATCGCCGCCGAGCCCCTGGAAGTTAATCGGTCGCCCAATTACCGCTTGATTTATCTCTTCTGTTAGTTGGGTTTGCGCCTGTTGTTTAATGTGCAGCATCATGGCGCAAACCAGGTCTTCAAACAGCGCGACCTGCTGCGGCTTCAGCCCGTTGGCGCCAAGAAACGATTTTGGCGACTTAACAAAGTAGACCTCTTCGGGGTCGTCAACGTACTGATGCAGCGAAGCAAGGCCGAACTGGACGCTATTGCTCAGGACCTCGATATCTTCATCGCGGTTATAATTAAGGGCGCGACGCAACAGGGCTTGGTTTTCCGCACCGTCGGCGGGGACGTTGTGATGGCGATACAGCCATTCGCTGACCGCTTCGCGCGTCGGGGCGCAAAGCATTGACGGCAGCAGCGGGCTGCCGTTTTCCAGCGTTAAAAGTCGTGGACTGTCGTCCTGCATAACGGCGACCGAACAGTTAGCGGTACCGTAGTCAAAACCAATAAACATGACCTGAAAATCCCCATGCCAGTGAAGAAGGGGGGCGACTTTAGCGGATTGCCGCCATGCCGACAACTGGAATTTAAAAGCAAGGCGCGTCGGGCGCGAAGCATCTATGCTTGCAGTGATAAAAAGGAGAATGCATGACATTGTTACCCTGGCAACCGCCCTATGACTGGCAGTGGATGTTTGGTTTTCTCAGCGCGCGTGCGGTGGCGGGTATTGAAACTTTCCATGAGGATGAGTATACCCGCAGCTTTTCTTTATACGGCCACCGGGGATTGATTACCGTTAAACCCGACGAGCGGGCGCAGGGGTTGCAGGTGACGTTATCTCCGGGTCTGTTGCCGGTAGAAGCCGCGTGCCTGGCGCGCGTAGAACAGCTATTTGATTTATCCTGCGATCCGCATTTGGTTACCCGGACTTTAGGTAAACTGGCGCAGTCGCGTCCCGGATTACGGCTGCCGGGTTCGCTGGATGCATTTGAACAAGCCGTGCGCGCGGTTTTGGGGCAACTGGTGAGCGTGGCAATGGCGGCTAAGCTAACGGCGAAGGTGGCAGCCGCTTACGGTGAACCGTTAGTGGAAGCGCCGGGCTATGTTGTTTTTCCTGAGCCGCAAAAATTGGCCCAGGCCGATCCGTTGGCGCTGAAAGCGATGGGCATGCCGCTTCGCCGCGCGGAAGCGTTGATTCATCTAGGCAAAGCGGCATTGAGCGGCGAATTGCCGTTGGCGGCGCCGGCCGATGTTGTTGCCGGGATGAAGCAGCTACAGAGCCTACCGGGGATTGGTCGCTGGACGGCAAACTACTACGCGTTGCGCGGCTGGCAGGCAAAAGATATTTTCCTTCCTGATGATTACTTGATTAAGCAGCGTTTTCCCGGGATGACGCCAGCGCGTATTGCCCGTTATGCCAGCCGCTGGCAGCCGTGGCGTTCTTATGCTTTGCTGCATATCTGGTATACGGATGGCTGGGCGCCGGACGAGGATTAAGCGTGCAGGGCGCATACCACTGGTATCGCCGCGCTGAAATCCCTATAATTGCCGCGTTTGGCGGTCAATCGCCACCCTCCATATACATCCAGGTTAATCAGGTCGCAAAAATTTATGACTGATACGTCTCATCAGTGCGTCATTGTAGGCATCGCCGGCGCATCGGCTTCGGGCAAAAGCCTTATCGCCAGCACTCTTTATCGCGAATTGCGTGAACAAGTTGGCGATGAACATATTGGCGTTATTCCAGAAGACAGCTATTACAAAGATCAAAGCCATCTGTCGATGGAAGAGCGTGTAAAAACGAAC
>CABUCP010000556.1 GCA_902490055.1 uncultured Klebsiella sp.
TGCGTAAAGACAGGTTATGGCCAGTTACTTAGCGCAACCGAATAGACATAATCAACCTGTCAAGGAGGGATTATGTCACTCGCAATTGTCTATACCCGCGCGGCGCTGGGGGTCGGCGCGCCGTTGATTACTGTTGAAGTTCATATCAGTACCGGTTTGCCCGGATTGACCATGGTTGGGCTACCTGAAACGACGGTAAAAGAAGCCCGCGACCGGGTACGCAGCGCTATTATCAATAGCGGCTACCGCTTCCCGGCGAAGAAGATAACCATCAACCTGGCGCCGGCGGATCTCCCCAAAGAGGGGGGGAGATATGATTTACCTATCGCCCTCGCGCTCCTGGTAGCCTCGGAGCAGCTTACGGCGCCGAAGCTAAATCAGTATGAGTTTGTCGGCGAACTGGCCCTTACAGGCGCCTTACGCGGCGTTCCTGGGGCTATTTCCAGCGCAATGGAGGCGATAAAAGCCGGGCGGCGGATTATCGTTGCCGGAGATAACGCCCCCGAGGTTGGATTGATCGGCGGCAACGAGTGTCTTATTGCCGAACACCTACAGGAAGTCTGCGCCTTTCTTGAAGGAAAGCACATCCTGCAGCCGCCGGTTGGCGAAATCGTAGCGGGTGACGATAACTATGACGATCTTGGCGATGTCATTGGTCAGCAGCAGGGAAAGCGCGCGTTAGAGATCGTTGCCGCCGGCGGTCATAATTTGCTACTCATGGGGCCGCCAGGTACCGGGAAAACCATGCTCGCCAGCCGTTTACCCGGACTATTGCCACCGCTGAGCAATCAGGAAGCGCTGGAGAGCGCCGCTATCCTGAGCCTCGTCAGTGCTCACTACGTTACGCGACAGTGGCGCCGACGCCCTTTCCGAGCCCCTCATCATAGCGCTTCGCTGGCAGCGATGGTCGGGGGTGGCTCAATCCCGGCTCCGGGGGAGATCTCCCTTGCCCATAACGGTATTCTGTTTCTCGATGAGCTACCCGAATTTGAGCGCCGGGTTCTGGATGCCTTACGTGAGCCCATAGAATCAGGAAAAATTCACCTTTCACGCACGCGGGCGAAAATAGACTATCCCGCCAGATTTCAGCTCATTGCTGCGATGAACCCCAGCCCAACGGGGCATTATCAGGGGCAACATAACCGCGCCACGCCGGAACAAACATTACGCTATCTGGGTCGACTGTCAGGACCATTTCTCGATCGTTTCGACCTGTCATTGGAGATCCCGCTTCCACCGCCAGGCGTATTAAGCCGTGGCAGCGATGGTGAAGAACGAAGCGCGGTTATTCGTCTGCGGGTATTAGCGGCACGTCAACGGCAGCTCACCCGGCAGAATAAACTCAATGCGCAACTGGATAGTGGGGAGATAAAAGTCTGGTGCCGGCTGAAAGAAGATGACGCAATATGGCTGGAGCAGGCGCTATCGGCCCTGGGGTTATCAATACGCGCCTGGCAGCGGCTATTGAAGGTTGCGCGCACGATCGCCGACCTCAATGAAGATCGGAATATAGAACGTCACCACCTACAGGAAGCGCTGAGCTACCGGGCTATCGATCGCATGCTAAACCACCTGCAGACGCTAATGGCATAGGCATAAAAAAAGGGCTTACGCCCTTTTTTTCTTAATCGTCGCTTTCTGTGTAGTCTTCAGCGCCTTCAACCTGCGGCTTACCGCCTGACAGCGTGTGGAAACGCTTCGGACGCTTGATGCGCGCCATATACTTAATCCAAACGCGTTCCGCTTCGGTTACTGGCTCACGTTCGCCGTGGCATACCGCAACGAACTGTTTTTCATCTTCGGTAACCGGCTCGCGTTTACCCAGTTCCAGCTCATTAAAGGCGTAACCATGACGTTCAAGCAGTTGCGCCTCTTTGATGGTGAAATCACCGTGACGGGAGAACCCGCGCGGATAATTTTTATTGTCGAAAAAACGATTAGTTGTCGTAAAGCTTTCCGCCATCCTACACGCTCCTGATTCTTTGGCCGAGCTATTTATGGCGCGGAGTATTAGTTACGCTTGACAGAGCGTCAAACAAAACATTTAAATCATCACGACAAATAATTTTGCGGAGAAGAGTGTGGACACGGAATTGCTCAAAACTTTCCTTGAAGTGAGCAGAACTCGCCACTTTGGGCGAGCAGCGGAGGCGCTTTATTTAACACAATCAGCGGTTAGCTTCCGTATTCGTCAGTTGGAAAACCAGCTGGGCGTGAATCTCTTCACCCGCCATCGTAATAACATTCGTTTGACGCCGGCCGGTGAAAAACTGCTGCCATATGCCGAAACGTTGATGAATACCTGGCAGGCCGCGCGTAAGGAGGTCGCCCACTCTTCACGACATAATGAATTCTCTATCGGCGCCAGCGCGTCGCTGTGGGAGTGTCTGCTAAACGGCTGGTTAGGGAAGCTCTATAAGGAACCCTATAATCTGCAATTCGAAGCGCGGATCGCCCAGCGTCAGTCTTTGGTTAAGCAATTGCACGAACGTCAGCTCGATCTCCTGATCACCACCGAATCGCCGAAGATGGATGAATTAAGCAGCCAGTTATTGGGCAACTTTACCCTGGCGCTCTATTGCGCCGCGCCAGCGAAAAATAAGAATGATTTGAATTACCTGCGCCTGGAATGGGGGCCGGACTTCCAGCAAAACGAAGTGGGTTTGATTGGTAGTGATGATGTGCCTTTACTGACAACCAGCTCTGCGGAACTCGCTTA
>CABUCP010000557.1 GCA_902490055.1 uncultured Klebsiella sp.
CTCCTCGCTAAGCGGCGCGGATGGCGTGGTATTAATTATTAATATCGAGCTACTTGGCGAGTTGATTCTTAAGGAAAAATCAGCGCTGATTAGCGATATCAGCCTGACGGTTGGCAACAAAAGCTTTCTCGGCGACGTTGGCGTAGTGGATAACGACAAGCTGCCCGGCCCGCCGGTAATTTACCGACAAAGCTCCAGACAGTTTCCCTTTACCATCAACATCAGCGGCCCGGGCGCCTCGGCGGTCGCGCTGAACGAACTGCCCGGCGAACTGCCGCTGGCCCTGATGTTCAGCCTGCTGATGACCGGTATTGCCTGGCTGGCCACCGCCGGCAGAATGACATTCTCGCGCGAAATAAGTCTTGGCATCACCGCTCGTGAATTTGAAGTGTGGTGCCAGCCGCTACAGGATTTGCGGACTCAAGAATGCTGTGGGGTAGAAATTCTGCTGCGTTGGAATAACCCACGTCGCGGTGCTATTTCACCCGATGTCTTTATTCCCATTGCCGAAAACTACAACCTGATCGTTCCCCTCACCCGCTACGTTATTGCCGAAACCGCCCGCCGGCTCGATCATTTCCCGCAGGATGCCAATTTTCATATTGGCATTAACGTTGCAGCTCGTCATTTCAGCAACGGCGAACTGCTGCGCGACCTGCACACCTACTGGTTCAGCGCCAACCCGATTCAGCAACTGGTGGTGGAACTGACCGAGCGCGACGTATTGCGTGAAGGCGATCACCATATGGCGGAGCATCTGCATTTTAAAGGCGTACAGCTGGCGATTGATGACTTTGGAACCGGCAACAGTTCGTTGTCATGGCTGGAAAAATTACGTCCGGATGTCCTGAAAATCGATAAATCCTATACCGGCGCCATCGGCATCGACGGCGTTAACGCCACGGTAACCGATATGATTATCGCCCTCGCGCATCGGCTGAAAATCGTCACCATCGCCGAAGGCGTCGAAACCCGGGAACAGAAGATCTACATGCGCAGTCATGGGGTTGATTTATTGCAGGGATACTATTATGCCCGCCCGCTGCCGGTGGATGATTTCCCACGCTGGCTGGCAGAGGAGAAGCGCCGTCTGGCGGCTGAAAGGAATAAAAAATGACCCGCCGGACTACATCAGCCCGGCGGGTTCAGGGTTACTCTTCTTCGTCGTTATCGTGCTGGGTTTTTATCACCCGCACCAGGTCGACGCGATAGTCGTTAGCTTCAACGATAGTAAACCGCAGCGGCGGTAGCTCAACCACGTCGCCTACCCGCGGGATATGCCCATTAGCCGAGATAACCAGACCGGCTACGGTGGCGATATCATCGTCTTCATTGACCAGATCATCCAGCCCCAGCGCCTGCTGTAGCGCATGCAGGTCGGTTGAGCCTTTGATCAACCAACCGTCGCCATCAAGAACAATTTCCGGGGTCTCATCCGCGTCCGGGAACTCGCCGGCAATGGCTTCCAGTACGTCGAGCGGCGTCACCAGCCCCTGCACCACACCAAACTCATTGGTGACGATAACAAAACTACCGCGCGCCCGGCGCAGCACGCCCAGCAGGTTGATTGGGTCCAGCGTCTCCGGTACCACAATCGCCGGGGAAGCCGCGGCCAGCGCGGCGACGTTATCACCCGCTTCCAGCGCCACCAGCATCTCTTTGGCGCGCACGATACCAATGATTTCATCAAGCTCGCCGCGGCATACCGGGAACAGGCTGTGCGGAGACGACAGCAGCTGACGACGAATTTCATCATCACTCTGTTCGGCATTCACCCAGCTGATTTCACCACGCGGCGTCATGATGCTGCGTAGCGAACGTTGTGCCAGAGTCAGCACGCCGTTGATCATATAGCGCTCTTCTTCCGCAAACGCCCCTTCCGGTACCGGCACTGCTGCCGGACTATCGCCGTCATGGGCAGTAACCGCCTGCTTGCGGCCGCCCATCAGGCGTAAAATCGCCTCAGCGGTGCGCGCGCGCAGCGGTAGCGTCGACTGATGGCGAATAAAGTTACGGCGCGCCACCTGGTTGAAGAACTCAATCGTTATCGAGAAGCCGATCGCCGCGTACAGGTAGCCCTTCGGAATATGGAAGCCAAAGCCTTCCGCCACCAGGCTCAGACCGATCATCAGCAGGAAGCTCAGACAGAGCACCACGACCGTCGGATGCTGGTTAACGAAGCGGGTTAACGGTTTCGATGCCAGTAGCATGATGAGCATCGCGATAACCACCGCAGCCATCATCACCGGCAGATGGTTCACCATGCCGACAGCGGTAATCACCGCATCAAGCGAGAAGACGGCGTCCAGCACCACGATTTGCAGTACCACTACCCAGAAGCTCGCGTATCCCTTACCGTGGCCGGCATCATGCTGACGGTTTTCCAGCCGCTCGTGCAGCTCGGTCGTCGCTTTAAACAGCAAGAAGATACCACCGACAAGCATGATCAGATCGCGTCCGGAGAACGAGAAATCGCCTATGCTTATCAAAGGCTTGGTTAGGGTGACCATCCACGAAATGACCGATAGCAGTCCAAGACGCATGATCAGCGCTAGCGACAGACCGATCAGACGCGCTTTATCACGTTGTTTTGGCGGCAGTTTATCCGCAAGGATGGCGATAAAGACCAGGTTATCGATACCCAGCACGATTTCGAGGACCACCAGCGTCAGCAGGCCCACCCAAATAGAGGGATCCATTAAGAATTCCATGAGCG
>CABUCP010000558.1 GCA_902490055.1 uncultured Klebsiella sp.
CATTCTTCAGCCATAATTATTGTAATTGTTCATCTTGTGAATTAAGGTCCAGGCGACGGAATAACGAAAGACTATACCCGTCATACTTCGAGCTGCATGTGCGTTGGCTGCAATCGTTCACCCCAGTCACTTACTTCAGTAAGCTCCTGGGAGTTCACTCTCTTGCCGCCTTCCTGCAACTCGAATTATTTAGGGTGTAAATTAACCATAATAAGGAGTTTAGGATGAAAGTTGCAGTCCTCGGCGCCGCTGGCGGAATTGGCCAGGCGCTTGCCCTACTACTTAAGACCCAACTGCCTTCAGGTTCAGAGCTCTCGTTGTACGACATCGCTCCGGTTACGCCGGGCGTGGCGGTAGATCTAAGTCATATTCCTACAGATGTAAAAATCAAAGGTTTCTCCGGTGAAGATGCAACCCCGGCGCTGGAAGGCGCTGATGTGGTGCTCATTTCCGCAGGCGTCGCGCGTAAGCCCGGTATGGATCGTTCCGACTTATTTAATGTGAACGCCGGCATTGTTAAAAACCTGGTGCAGCAGATTGCGAAAACCAGCCCGCAGGCCTGCATTGGTATTATTACCAACCCGGTGAATACCACCGTAGCTATCGCCGCCGAAGTGCTGAAAAAAGCGGGCGTGTACGATAAAAACAAACTGTTCGGCGTCACGACGTTGGACATCATTCGCTCCAATACCTTCGTTGCCGAGCTGAAAGGTAAATCCGCAACCGAACTTAATGTGCCGGTTATTGGCGGTCATTCTGGCGTTACCATCCTGCCTTTACTGTCACAGGTCCCGGGCGTGAGCTTCAGCGAGCAGGAAGTGGCCGATCTCACCAAACGCATTCAAAACGCCGGTACCGAAGTCGTGGAAGCGAAAGCGGGCGGCGGGTCTGCGACGCTCTCTATGGGCCAGGCGGCCGCGCGCTTTGGGTTATCTCTGGTACGCGCGATGCAGGGTGAAAAAGGCGTTGTCGAATGCGCCTATGTTGAAGGCGACGGTCACTATGCCCGTTTCTTCTCGCAGCCGCTGCTGCTGGGTAAAAACGGCATAGAAGAGCGCCAGTCCATCGGCAAGCTTAGCGCTTTTGAACAACAGGCGCTGGAAGGCATGCTGGACACGCTGAAGAAGGATATCGCCCTCGGCGAAGATTTTGTGAATAAGTAAGCTCTTCTTCATCAGAAAAGCCGGAACCGTCGTTCCGGCTTTTTTATCGCCATTGTTCGGTCCTGAATGCGCCGCCTGCCTGGCAAATCTGCTAAAATCCCCGCGTCTTAAGCCGTCAGCAATGAGGACATTGTGAAAAAGATCGAAAGAAAGCAGACCAGGGACCACATTACGCAAATGATTCGCTACCAAATTCTTTCCGGAGCAATGAGGCCGGGGGATGAGCTGGCGCAGGAGAGTATTGCTGAGCAGCTGGGGCTTTCACGTATGCCGGTCAGAGAAGCGTTGCAGTCCCTCGAACAGGAAGGGTTTCTGACACGCTTGCCTAACCGCCATATGCAGGTATCAAAGCTGGCGCCTGATGATGTCAGCCATATTTTTCGCGTTATTGCAGCAATGGCGGCGGAACTGTTCGCCCTTGTGCCGGAGAGCCAGGGGGAATTACTGCGTCTGCGCGCGCAGGAACTGGCGCTCCCCGGCGACAAATCCCGCGAACTGGTATTTCATCAACTGCTGATTTCTTATCTCGACAACCGCTATCTGGCAAAGGCGTATCAGCAATTTTTGGATGGTTATGTCTCTTATGTCATTCTGTACCTGAAAGGCGATAGCCAGGAATCGGCGCTAATACTGAGCGAACTGGCGGGCGCCATTGGCAGCGGAGAAGGCGGTAAAATAGCTCAGACCACACAGCGTTATTTCCTCATGCTTGCGGAAATTATGCGTCAACATATGAAGGATTGGGAAAGTGCAGAAGCCTAAGTTAGGGAAGATTAAGCTTCTTTCGGCGAAAGAGCAGGTCGCTGCGGTATTACGCAAAGCGATTCTTTCGCGGGATTTAGTGGAGGGGCAGGAGATAACCCTCGAAGGGATCGCCAGAATGGTCGGGGTATCCAGTATGCCCGTGCGCGAGGCGTTTCAGATTTTAGCCGCTGACGGCCTGATTAAAGTACGGCCAAACAAAGGCGCGGTGGTGTTAGGGATCAACGAGCAGACGATTCGCGAGCACTACGAGATTCGCGCGCTGCTGGAAAGCGAAGCGGTGGCGAAAGCTTCCCGGCCCGGCACGGATATTTCGCGTATCGTTCAGGTTCATCATTCGGCAGAACAGGCGCTGGCCGATAATAACTCTACTGAATATTCCGACCTGAACCAGGCCTTCCATATGGAGATCTGGAACGCGGCGGGCAACGAAAAAATGAAGATGCTGCTCTGCAATATGTGGAACGGACTCTCAATGGGGCATAAGGTCACCGAAGAAGAGTACGCCGGCATTTCCCTGCGCGAGCATAAAGAAATATTGCAAGCTCTTGAACAGCATAACGAAGAGCTGGCGCGTCAGCGCATGCGCGAACATATTATCCGCTCGATGGAAAATATGTTAACGCGCTACCTTCCGGATACTACCGCTTAATGCCAATTGCCTGTGGCGCAACTGCAGGCTTTTTTCATATTGATCATCGCTATTAATCACCTCTCGTGACGATCTGCGCAGGATCTTGATGCAGATCTCACTGCGCGATCTTTCCTCAAAAACGCATTGACTTACTTTT
>CABUCP010000559.1 GCA_902490055.1 uncultured Klebsiella sp.
TATCAGGGCAGGAGAATCTTTCCTGCCCATAAAAATATTAATAACCGACTTTATACACTCTTCCGCTTTGGACCCCTTCCACGCTGCGGCGGTAGGCCAACGCCACCGTTGCCGCCGGTACGCTGACAAAACCGGGGAAGAAGCCGTCATAGGCCTCGGCGGATTCGCTTAGTACGGTGGGGCTTATCAGGTTAATGCGGATCCCGCGCGGCAGCTCGCAGGCGGCGGCGCGAACGAAGCCCGCCAGCCCGGCGTTAACGGTAGTCGCATTCACCCCCTGAGCGATGGGCTCATCGGCGACAATGCCGCTGATAAGAGTGATGGAGCCGCCGTCGTTGAGGTAATGCTGGCCGGTGAGGGCGAGGCGAATCTGCCCCAGTAGCTTATCCTGCAACCCCTGATCGAAGTCACGATCGGTCATCGTACTCAACGGGCCAAAGTGCAGATTGCCGGTCGCTGAGACGATGGCATCGACCGGGCCAATTTTTTCAAACAGCGCCTGCACGCTGTGCTGCGAGGTGATATCAACCCGCTCGTCGCCGCGGGTGCGGCCAACGCGAATAACCTCATGCTGACGGCTCAATTCTTCTGCAACCGCGCGGCCAACGGTACCGCTGGCGCCAATAACGATAATTTTCATTGCAAACTCCTCAGTGAAGTGAGCCTCTATTCTTTAATTAATCGATTGTCGGATAAACTGGCTAAAAGTTAGATGATTACTAACCAGAGGTTTGCAATATGGACAAGCTGCGTGGAATGGAGACGTTTGTCGCGGTCGTGGAGTGCGGAAGTTTTACCGGCGCGGCGCGGCGTCTGGAGATGTCGGCGGTGATGGTCGGCAAATATATCGCCTTAATTGAAGGCCAGCTCGGCACCCGCCTGCTGGAGCGAAATACCCGCCGGCAAAGCCTGACCGAGGCCGGGCGGGTCTATTTTGACGAAGCCAGGCGGGTGCTTGAACAGGTGGCGATTGCCGAGCGTTCGGTTGAACGGCTGCGGCTGGCGCCAGCCGGTACGCTGCGGGTAAGCGCGCCGGTCTCCTTCGGCGCCAGTATTATTGCGCCGCTCACAGCGGCTTTCCTGCAGGACTGGCCCGAGGTGCGCGTCGAACTCGATTTGACGAACCGGATGGTGGATCTGGTTGATGAAGGTATCGATCTGGCGATCCGCATCGGCGATATTCAACGCACCGATCTGGTGGCGAAATATCTCGCTCCCTATCGTATGGCCATCTGCGCGGCGCCGGCGTATCTGGCGCGCCACGGTACGCCGCAATCGCCCGCGGATCTGGCCGGGCATCAGTGTCTGTCGCATACGGTGTGGACCGCTCGCAACGAGTGGCGGCTGCCGGACGCCGATGAAGAGGTGCGCTGGAAGCGCGATGCGGTGCTACGCTGCAACGATGGTTACGCGCTGCGTATGGCGGCGGTGGCCGGGGCCGGGCTGCTGTTGCAGCCGGAAGTGCTGCTGGCGGAAGATTTCGCCAGCGGCCGGCTGGTGCGCATTTTGCAAAATTACACGCCTGATCCAAGGCCGATACACCTGCTCTGGCGCCAGGACCTGCGCCCGCTGCCGAAACTTACCCGCTTCGTCGAGCATTTGTTAAAGGAAGTGAACGGTATTTATAAGCTATGATTATCGTGTCTGATGAAAGCATTCATCGTGAAACAGTAATGGAGGTATGGATAGATGGGATTATTAAGTTTTGTGAAAGAAGCGGGCGAGAAGATCTGGGATGCCGTGTCCGGCTCCAGCAAGGAAGATCAGGCCGATAAGCTGAAAAAACATATTGATAGTCTTAACCTGCCTGGTGCCGAAAAGGTCAATATTGCCGTAGCGGACGATGGTACCGCAACGATAACGGGTGACGTCGGTTCACAGGAAGATAAGGAAAAAATTCTGGTGGCGGTAGGTAACGTAACCGGGATTGGCCAGGTCAACGATAGCGTTACTGTGACGCAGAGTGGGGCGGAAAGCCGTTACTATACGGTTAAGTCCGGCGATACCCTGAGCGCCATCTCGAAAGCGATGTATGGCTCCGCCAACGACTATCAGCGTATTTTTGAAGCCAACAAGCCGATGCTGAAGCATCCTGATAAGATCTATCCGGGGCAGGTCCTGATTATCCCGGCGAAGTAAGCCGTGAATCAGGGGTGAATAGCAACGTTTTTGTGGAGTCTGCAATGGGATTATTAGATCAAATCGGCGGCATGCTTGGCGGGCAGGCCGGTAAAGCTGAACAACTCCAGGCGATCATGAGCTGGATTGAACAGCAGGGCGGTATCCAGGGCATTATGGAAAAATTCCGTAACGGCGGCTTAGGTGAAATCGTCGAGTCATGGATTAGCCAGCAGAGTAATATGTCGGTGAACAGCGAACAAATCACTTCGGTGTTCGGTTCGCCTGCGCTGCAGGATCTTGGCGCCAAACTCGGCGTCGATTCGCAAGCCGCCTCGGCGCTGATTGCCGAATACCTGCCAAAAATTGTCGATGGTCTGTCGCCGCAGGGCGAAGCGCCGGCTCAGGGCGACCTGGTCTCCGCAGGGCTTAATCTGCTGAAAGGTAAGTTATTTAGCTAAACGCCAGTCGTTTAAGTATTTACTTGCTGAAACCTACGGGCCGAATAGCGGCCCGTTTTTATTAAAAACCATAAATTCACCGGCTAACAATTCATTATTCTGTCGCGTTTGCCGCTACGTTGTAAA
>CABUCP010000560.1 GCA_902490055.1 uncultured Klebsiella sp.
TTCATTTAACCCAAGGACATCCAGATCATGAAGAACCATTTCAAGTGTATCGGCATTGTGGGACACCCTCGTCACCCAACCGCCCTGACCACACATGAAATGCTCTGGCGCTGGTTATGCGGCAAAGGCTATGAAGTACTGGTCGAACAACAAATCGCCCATGAACTCCAGCTTAGCAATGTAAAAACCGGCACGCTGGCGGAAATTGGCCAGCAGGCGGACCTGGCGGTGGTGGTCGGCGGCGACGGCAATATGCTCGGCGCGGCGCGCACCCTCGCGCGTTATGACATCAGCGTGATCGGGATAAACCGCGGCAATCTTGGCTTTCTCACCGACCTTGACCCGGATAACGCGCTGCAGCAGTTAGCCGACGTACTCGAAGGCCACTATATCGCAGAAAAACGTTTTCTGCTGGAAGCTCAAGTGTGCCAGCACGACTGCCAGAAGCGCATCAGCACCGCTATCAATGAAGTGGTGCTTCACCCGGGCAAAGTGGCGCACATGATTGAATTCGAAGTTTATATCGATGAAGTGTTTGCGTTCTCCCAGCGCTCTGACGGCCTGATCATCTCCACGCCGACTGGTTCAACGGCCTATTCATTATCGGCCGGCGGCCCTATCCTCACCCCGTCGCTGGACGCCATCACTCTGGTGCCGATGTTCCCGCACACGCTGTCGGCGCGGCCGCTGGTGATTAACGGCGATAGCACCATTCGCCTGCGCTTCTCGCAGCGCTGCAACGATCTGGAGATCAGCTGCGACAGCCAGATCGCGCTACCGATTCAGGATGGCGAAGATGTGTTGATCCGCCGCTGTGATTATCACCTCAATTTGATTCACCCTAAAGACTACAGCTATTTCAACACATTAAGCACCAAGCTGGGCTGGTCGAAAAAATTGTTCTGATTTTGTAAGCTGCCTCTTTACTGGATAAAAAACCAGTCTATACTGTACGAAAACACAGTAATGGTTTTTCATACAGGAAGGCAGCTATGTTGGCGCAACTTACCATCAGCAATTTCGCTATCGTTCGTGAACTGGAAATTGATTTTCACAGCGGCATGACCGCTATCACCGGGGAAACCGGCGCCGGGAAATCCATTGCCATCGACGCGCTGGGGCTGTGCCTCGGCGGCAGAGCCGAAGCTGACATGGTGCGTCGCGGCGCCAGCCGTGCCGACCTGTGCGCACGCTTCGCGCTGAAAGATACCCCAGCCGCCCAGCGCTGGCTGGAAGAGAACCAACTGGAGAGCGGACGTGAGTGTTTACTTCGCCGCGTGATCAGCGCCGACGGCCGCTCCCGTGGTTTCATCAACGGTACCGCCGTCCCCCTCTCTCAGCTTCGCGAGCTGGGCCAGCAGCTTATCCAGATCCACGGCCAGCACGCCCACCAGCTGCTAACCAAAGCCGAACACCAGAAGACCCTACTCGACGGTTATACCGGTGAGTATGCGCTTACTCAGCGTATGGCGGAGCACTACCGCCAGTGGCACCAGAGCTGCCGCGAACTGGCGCAACATCAGCAGCAGAGCCAGGAGCGCGCCGCCCGCGCCGACCTGCTGCAATATCAGCTTAAAGAACTTAACGAATTCAATCCGCTGCCGGGCGAGTTCGAACAAATCGACGAAGAGTACAAGCGTCTGGCCAACAGCGGCCAGTTGCTTAGCACCTGTCAGCATGCGCTCACCGTACTGGCCGATGGCGAAGACGCTAACCTGCAGAGCCAGCTCTATACCGCTAAACAGCTGGTCGGCGAACTGGTCGGCATGGATAGCAAACTCTCCGGCGTGCTCGATATGCTGGAAGAAGCCTCTATTCAGCTCAGCGAAGCGACCGATGAACTGCGCCACTACAATGACCGTCTCGATCTCGACCCGAACCGCCTGTTCGAACTGGAACAGCGCATTTCACGGCAGATTGCGCTGGCGCGTAAACACCAGATCGCGCCGGAAGAACTCCCTGCCTTCTATCAGGCTATGTTGGAAGAGCAGCGCCTGTTGGACGACAGCGCCGGTTCACTGGAATCGCTAAGCCAACTGGTCGTTGAGCACCATCGCCTGGCGCTGGCAACGGCGCAAGAGCTGCACGCCCTGCGTCAGAACAGCGCCGACGAGCTCACCCAGCTCATTACCGAAAGTATGCACTCACTTTCTATGCCGCACGGGGTGTTTGCCATCGACGTCGCCTTTGATGAGCGCCACCTGACCGCTGAAGGGGCCGATCACATTGAATTCCGCGTCACCACCAACCCGGGCCAGCCGCTGCAGCCGATTGCTAAAGTAGCCTCCGGCGGCGAACTCTCACGTATCGCGCTGGCTATTCAGGTGATTACCGCGCGTAAAATGGAAACCCCGGCGCTGATTTTCGATGAAGTAGATGTCGGCATCAGCGGCCCGACGGCGGCAGTCGTCGGCAAACTGCTGCGCCAGCTTGGAGAATCCACCCAGGTGATGTGCGTGACTCACCTGCCGCAGGTTGCCGGCTGCGGACATCATCATTTCTTTGTCTGCAAAGAGACCGATGGCGAGATGACCGAGACCCACATGCACGCGCTGGATAAACGCGCCCGGTTGCAGGAACTGGCCCGTCTGCTGGGCGGTAGCGAGGTAACCCGCAACACGCTAGCGAACGCGAAAGAGTTGCTTGCGGCGTAAACTTTTTGATTTTCACAGAGTCATAGTGAACAGCAAATTGC
>CABUCP010000561.1 GCA_902490055.1 uncultured Klebsiella sp.
GTAAATTACGGTAGGGTCAGTTTGCAGACGCATACCAATGCGTAGCCGGTTAATAAAGACCGACGCCACGCGATCGCGTTCAGCAGGAACCGCGGTCTCTTTCTCAACAATAGAGGCCATGGTCAGCAACTGATTCTGATCTTTGTACGGAAGATTGTCCGCACGCCCTTCCCAGGTTTTCGCCACCGCAGCGACCATCTTCTGGTGCGCGCGTTTAAGAATCGCGATGTCGCTGGTATTGGCGGTGTACATCCACGTATCCGGCCAGAACCACCCTTCAACCCAATCCGCATGTTCCAACCCTAATGCTTTGGCTACCGCTTCATAGCTATCATCCGCTAAGGTGTGCTTAACGTAAGGCGCATCGCGCAGCTGGCGCAGATAATCGCTCACGCGCATCCCCTCAACAAAACGCAGCGGAAACTGGGCTTCTTTGCCGCTAGCCAGTAGTTGTAGCATTTCACGGACCGTCATCTGTGGGGTAAACCGATACGTACCGGCTTTGAAATGAGATAATTCAGGTTCAACGCGCAGCAGCCACTGGAACACGCGCGGACGATTAATCACCTTATCGCCATACAGCTGCTGGCCGAGCGCCATCCTCCCGGTACCCGGTTCGAGGGTGAAGATAGTCTCTTCTTTAATCAGCAGTTTGCTATCCGCCAGTTGACGAACCTTCCACATCCCTGCCGCTGCGGCAAGACCTAACACCACCACTAACAACAGGACAAAACGTAACATTTTCTTCATGACTAACCAGGCAGCTCACACAATGGGGCTAAAAAACGGTAAAGATCGCGCTCAGACCAACAAACATCATCCCAACGACGGACCGGTACCAACGGCATAAGCGCATTGCAAATCAGCACTTCATCAGCATCGCGCAGCGCCTCCGGGCGCATGGATACTTCGACAACGTGAAAAGGCGAACGTGCCAACATGGCTATACAGTGCTGGCGCATAATACCGTTGACGCCTGCCTGATCGAGGCGCGGCGTGAAGACATCGTTCCCTTTGCGCCAGAACAAATTCGCGGCACAGCATTCCGTAAGCCACCCGTCGCTGTCAAGGACCAGCGCCTCATCGGCGTCCGTCTGCTCAAGATGAGAACGAATCAATACCTGTTCCAGGCGGTTGAGATGCTTGAGACCAGCCAGCGAAGGATTACGCCCCAGACGGATTGGGCTTAGCGCAAGCGTGACTCCCTCATCCCGCCAGCGGGCATAGTGGGCAGGAAAAGGCGAAACGCTGACAATTCGGTTCGGCTGCTGGCAACCGCAAGCGCTGTATCCTCTTCCTCCAGCCCCGCGGGTAATAACCACTTTGATGACTGCTTCGCATTGTGACCCGGCTAGCTCCTGCATCTCCTGACTCAGAACTTGCCATTCAGTAAACGGAATGAATAACTTTTCGCAGGCGTTTTGCAGACGCAACAAATGGGCGGCCAGGAGACGTATCTGCCCATTAATCACTCGCGCAGTGGTAAAACAACCATCGCCGAACTGAGTCGCGCGGTCATTTACCACCAGCACATCCTTTTCGACGCCATTTATCAAGAACATAGGGGCTCCTTTTCACAGGTCACACAGTGTCTCAGGACAAATAGCAGAGAACAAGCGGAGAAAACCGAATAAAAAAAGACCCGACTAGCGGGTCTTTTTTGAAGATAATCGAGCCGTTAGTACCGCCAAAGCCGAAGGAGTTACACAAGGTATACTCCATGCCGGAAACCTGACGCGCTTCGTGCGGAACGAAGTCGAGGTCGCAACCGTCATCCGGGTTATCCAGGTTGATGGTAGGCGGAACCGCCTGGTCACGCAGCGCCAGGATGGAGTAGATAGACTCTACCGCCCCAGCCGCGCCTAACAGGTGCCCGGTCATTGATTTGGTGGAGCTCACCATGATGCGGCTTGCCGCATCGCCGAACACGGATTTTACCGCTTGAGCTTCGGCTTTATCGCCTGCCGGCGTGGAGGTACCGTGGGCGTTGACGTAACCAATCTGGCCCGGTTCAATCGCTGCATCGCGAATGGCGCTGACCATCGCCATTGCCGCACCTGCGCCATCTTCCGGCGGAGACGTCATATGGTAGGCATCGCTGCTCATACCAAAACCGACGATCTCGGCGTAGATTTTCGCGCCACGTTTTTTCGCATGCTCGTACTCTTCCAGCACCACCATACCCGCGCCGTCGCCCAGCACGAAGCCGTCGCGATCTTTATCCCACGGACGGCTTGCCGCCTGCGGGTTGTCGTTACGGGTAGACAGCGCGCGCGCAGCGCCAAAGCCGCCTACGCCCAGCGGTGTACTCGCCTTCTCAGCACCACCGGCAACCATTGCGTCGGCGTCGCCGTAAGCAATGATACGCGCCGCGTGGCCGATATTGTGTACGCCAGAAGTACAAGCGGTTGCGATGGAAATACTCGGTCCACGCAGACCAAACATGATGGTCAGATGACCGGCCACCATGTTAACAATTGTGGACGGTACGAAGAACGGGCTGATCTTCCGCGGTCCGCCTTTTACCAGCGAACTGTGGTTTTCTTCGATCAAGCCGAGGCCACCGATACCAGAACCAATAGCGGCGCCGATGCGGGTTGCGTTCTCTTCCGTCACTTCAAGGCCAGAATCCTGCATGGCCTGAACGCCAGCGACAATTCCATATTGAATGAAGGCATCCATCTTGCG
>CABUCP010000562.1 GCA_902490055.1 uncultured Klebsiella sp.
GGAGGAGCTATGTCGTCAACACTACGAGCAGCCAGTAAGGATACGCTACAGGTCAAAGACAAAACCTACCATTACTACAGCCTGGCGCTGGCCGCGAAACAACTGGGCGATCTCTCCCGACTGCCCAAATCCCTTAAAGTCCTGCTTGAAAACCTCCTGCGCTGGCAGGATGGAGATTCGGTAACAGAACAAGACATTCACGCCCTGGCAGGTTGGTTGCAAAAAGCCCATGCCGACCGCGAGATTGCTTATCGCCCCGCGCGCGTGCTGATGCAGGATTTCACCGGCGTGCCAGCGGTGGTTGATTTAGCCGCCATGCGTGAAGCGGTCAAACGCCTGGGCGGCGATACAGCGAAAGTGAACCCGCTGTCGCCGGTTGACCTGGTAATTGACCATTCGGTAACCGTGGACCGTTTCGGTAATGAAAATGCATTCGAAGATAACGTGCGTCTGGAAATGGAACGTAACCACGAACGCTACGTCTTCTTGCGCTGGGGGCAGCAGGCTTTCAGTCGTTTCAGCGTCGTGCCGCCGGGAACCGGGATCTGCCATCAGGTGAACCTTGAATACCTTGGGCGCGCGGTATGGAGCGAACAGCAGGAAGGGGAATGGGTTGCCTATCCGGATACTCTGGTGGGTACCGATTCGCACACCACTATGATTAACGGCCTCGGCGTGCTCGGCTGGGGCGTCGGGGGGATTGAAGCAGAAGCCGCGATGCTCGGGCAGCCGGTATCGATGTTGATCCCCGATGTTGTCGGCTTCAAGTTGACCGGCAAACTGCGGGAGGGGATCACCGCAACCGACCTGGTGTTAACGGTAACCCAGATGCTGCGTAAGCACGGCGTTGTTGGCAAGTTCGTTGAATTCTACGGCGATGGTCTGGACTCCTTACCGCTGGCTGACCGCGCCACCATCGCCAACATGTCGCCGGAATATGGCGCGACCTGCGGTTTCTTCCCGATTGATGCCGTGACCTTAAGCTATATGCGCCTCAGCGGACGCAGCGAGGAGCAGGTGGCGTTGGTTGAAGCTTACGCTAAAGCGCAGGGGATGTGGCGTCAGACTGGCGATGAGCCGGTCTTCACCAGTACGCTGGCGCTGGACATGGGGACGGTCGAGGCCAGCCTTGCCGGGCCAAAGCGTCCGCAGGATCGCGTTGCGCTCGGCGATGTGCCGAAAGCTTTTGCCGCCAGCAACGAGCTGGAAGTGAATCAAACGCATAAAACGCGCCAGCCCGTTGATTACACGCTGAACGGTCAGCAATATTCACTGCCGGAAGGGGCGGTGGCGATTGCGGCGATCACCTCCTGTACCAACACCTCTAACCCGAGCGTACTGATGGCCGCGGGTCTGTTGGCGAAAAACGCGGTCGAGCGCGGTCTCAAGCCGCAGCCATGGGTTAAAGCTTCACTGGCGCCGGGTTCGAAAGTGGTATCCGATTATCTGGCGCATGCCCAGTTAACGCCTTATCTTGATGAGTTGGGCTTCAACCTGGTGGGCTATGGCTGCACGACCTGTATAGGTAACTCCGGGCCGCTGCCGGAACCTATCGAAGAGGCGATCAAAAAAGGAGATCTGACCGTCGGCGCGGTGCTGTCCGGCAACCGCAACTTCGAAGGCCGTATTCATCCGCTGGTCAAAACCAACTGGCTGGCGTCGCCGCCGCTGGTGGTGGCCTATGCGCTGGCCGGTAATATGAACATCGATCTGACCCGTGAGCCGCTCGGCGTCGGCAAAGACGGCAACCCGGTGTACCTGAAGGACATCTGGCCAAGCGGCGACGAGATTGCCCGGGCGGTGCAGCAGGTATCTACCGAGATGTTCCACAAAGAGTATGCCGAAGTCTTTGAAGGTACCGAGGAGTGGAAAGCAATTCAGGTTGACCGCTCGGATACCTATGACTGGCAGGACGACTCCACCTATATCCGTTTATCACCGTTCTTCGATGAAATGGGCGTTGAACCGAAACCGGTGGAAGATATCCATGGCGCGCGGATCCTGGCGATGCTCGGCGACTCGGTCACCACTGACCATATTTCACCGGCAGGCAGTATCAAACTGGATAGTCCGGCGGGGCGCTATCTGCAGGAGCACGGCGTAGCGCGCGGCGATTTCAACTCATACGGCTCGCGACGCGGTAACCACGAAGTGATGATGCGCGGTACCTTCGCGAATATTCGTATTCGCAACGAAATGGTTCCGGGTGTGGAAGGGGGGATGACGCGCCATCTGCCGGACGCGCAGCCGATAGCTATCTACGATGCGGCCATGCTGTATAAAGCGGAGGGGACGCCGCTGGCGGTGATTGCCGGTAAAGAGTACGGTTCTGGCTCCAGCCGCGACTGGGCGGCGAAAGGCCCGCGGCTGCTTGGCGTACGCGTGGTGATTGCCGAATCCTTCGAACGTATCCACCGCTCGAACCTGATCGGTATGGGTATATTACCGCTGGAATTCCCGCAGGGCGTCACGCGTAAGACGCTACAGCTGACCGGAGAAGAGCAGATTGAGATCAGCAACCTGCAGTCGCTGCAGCCTGCGGCTACGGTTCCTGTAACGATGACTCGCGCCGACGGTAAGCAAGAGATCGTTGACTGCCGCTGCCGTATCGATACCGCTACCGAGCTGACCTACTATCAGAACGACGGCATTCTGCATTATGTCATCCGTAATATGCTG
>CABUCP010000563.1 GCA_902490055.1 uncultured Klebsiella sp.
TGTTGCCAAGGTAACTTCTGGCGGTAATAACCGTTCAGATACGTTATGCAGTGCTAAAACCAGGACGTAGGGATCTGCCTGCGCTAACCCTGTCTTGTTCGCCCCTATGAGTGATTTTTTATAGGGATTTTAATCATGTCTTCCATTCAACTTTGCGCCGCGCATCAGGCGACCTCTGGCTTCGACGGCGATGCGATCGCCCAGTACATGCGTACCGACTTTATTACGCTGCAGGAACATCTCAGCGTCCATGAGGCGCGTGAACACTTCATCTCGCAGCTCGCCAGCGACGATATCCCCGGCCAGGTGTTTGTCGTCGCCGGCAAAAAGCTACGCGGTAGCCTGTCGGTCAAGAAGCTGCTGCAGGAGAGCGACGTCGGCCAAACGATCCGCTACCTGATGGACAGCTGCCTGTTTCGCGTCAAACCCGACGATGAACGCCCACAGGTGATAGCCGAGCTCAGCGAACGCGGGCTCGATCTGGTGCCGGTGGTCGATAAAGGCGAGCTGGTCGGCTGCCTGATGGAAAAAGAAATTGCCCATTTGCTGGAGGATGACGTCACCGAAGACGCACAGCTACAGGGCGCGACGCTGCCGTTGGAGAAACCATATCTTGAGATAAGCCCCTGGACGCTATGGAAAAAGCGTTCTGTATGGCTGTTGTTGCTGTTTGTTGCCGAAGCCTACACCAGCAGCGTGCTGCAGCATTTCGAAGAGGCGCTGGAATCGGCCATCGCGCTGGCCTTCTTTATCCCACTGCTGATCGGTACCGGCGGTAACAGCGGGACGCAAATAACCTCGACGCTAGTGCGTTCAATGGCATTAGGGGAAGTTCGATTACGTGATATGGGGCGAGTGATCCGCAAAGAGGTGTCTACTTCGTTTCTGATTGCCCTGACCCTGGGTCTCGCGGGCTGCCTGCGCGCCTGGATGATGGGTATCGGCATGGAAATCACGCTGATCGTCAGCCTGACGCTGGTCTGCATTACCCTGTGGAGCGCGGTTGTCTCTTCGGTTATTCCGATGCTGCTTAAGCGGGTCGGCATCGACCCGGCGGTGGTTTCCGCGCCGTTTATCGCCACGCTGATCGACGGTACCGGGCTAATTATCTATTTCAAAATCGCCGAGCATTTCCTCGGTTTAAACTGATCAAAACGGCCCGGGCGTCACGCTGCCCAGGCCCGCTAATTAAGCCGCGGCCAGCGCCTGCGCGCAGGCCGCGGCAGAAGCCCACGCCCACTGGAAGTTATAGCCGCCGAGCCAGCCGGTGACGTCCATCACTTCGCCGATAAAATAGAGCCCCGGCACTTTGCGCGCCTCCATGGTGCGCGAAGAGAGCTCATTGGTATCCACGCCGCCGAGGGTCACTTCCGCGGTACGGTAGCCTTCGGTACCGTTCGGCTGCACGCGCCAGGCAGTCAGCGTCTCAACCAGCGCCTGCTGGTCGCGGACGTTCAATTGCTTGAGCGTTACGTCCGGGATTTGCCCGAGCTGCTGTAAGCACTCGACCAGGCGCTTCGGCAACTGCATCGCCAGAGTGTTTTTCAGGCTTTGGTTCGGATGCGCGGCGCGCTGCTCATCAAGGAATTCATCAAGATTGCAGTCCGGCAGCAGGTTGACGGTAACAAACTCGCCGGGCTGCCAGTAGCTGGAAATCTGCAGCACCGCCGGGCCGGAAAGCCCGCGATGGGTAAACAGCAGGTTTTCGCGGAACAACGTGCCGTTCTCGGCGCTAATCGTTGACGGAACCGACACGCCGGAAAGCACCTGCAGCTGCTCAAGCAGCGGTTTATGCAGGGTAAACGGCACCAGGCCTGCGCGGGTCGGCAGTACCTTTAGGCCGAACTGCTCAGCCACCTTGTAGCCAAACGGCGATGCGCCGAGTCCCGGCATCGACAGGCCGCCGGAGGCGATCACCAGTTTCTTCGCCGCCAGCGTGTCGCCGTTCACCTGTAGCCGGTAGCCTTGTTCATCACGCTCAACGCTGTGGATTTCGCTACGCAGGCGGATCTCGACGCCGCCCTTTTCACACTCTGAGAGCAGCAGGTTGACGATTTGCTCCGCCGAATCATCGCAAAACAGTTGACCGAGGGTTTTCTCGTGCCAGGCGATGTCATATTTGCCGACCAGCTCGATAAAGTCCCACTGGGTATAGCGCGCCAGCGCAGATTTGCAAAAATGCGGGTTTTGGCTGAGATACGCCGCGGGTTCGACATACATGTTAGTAAAGTTGCAGCGACCGCCGCCGGACATCAGGATTTTGCGCCCCGGCTTTTTGCCGTTATCGAGCAGCAATACGCGGCAGCCCAGCTGGCCGGCCTGCGCTGCACAGAACATTCCCGCCGCACCGGCGCCGATTACAATGGCATCAAACCTTTCCACTCAACTTTCCTCATTCCCCAATTGTCGGGAATTGTAAATATTTCACTCTGGTCGCACCAGCACGAAAAAAAACGCATTTAGATACGTCTTTGAAAGATATAGGATTACTCCCAAGCGGGTAGAAACCAAACAGGAAGAAAATCAAAAAAAGTCTATATTTCACTTTGCCCGCGCCGCTAAAGTCACTGATAATGCGCCGCGTTCATGTCCTCAAAATGGCGTAACGTCCTATGCTACATTTATTTGCCGGTCTGGATTTACATACCGGACTATTATTATTGCTTGCTTTAG
>CABUCP010000564.1 GCA_902490055.1 uncultured Klebsiella sp.
CTTTTGGTTCCATGGCTTAGGTGGTGGTTACTACCTGTGGAATGATACCAACGATAAGCTGTCCGTGACCGCCTACTGGTCGCCGATGTACTTCAAGCCGGGCGATAGCGATAACTCGCAGATGCGCAAACTGGATCGCCGTAAATCCACCATGATGGCCGGCCTTTCCTATGTCCATAACACCCAGTACGGTTTCCTGCGTACCACTCTGGCGGGCGATACCCTCGATAACAGTAACGGCATCACCTGGGACCTGGCCTGGCTGTACCGCTACACCAACGGCAACCTGACCCTGACTCCGGGGATCGGCGTGGAGTGGAGCAATGACAATCAGAACGAATACTACTACGGCGTTTCGAAGCACGAATCGAATCGCAGCGGCATGCGTAGCTACGATCCGGACAGCAGCTGGAACCCGTATCTGGAGCTGGCGGCGAACTATCGTTTCCTCGGCGACTGGAGCGTGTACGGTATTGCGCGCTATACCCGCTTGTCTGATGAAGTCACCGATAGCCCAATGGTCGACAAATCCTGGAGTGGCCTGATCTCTACCGGGGTGACGTACTCTTTCTGATAGTGCGTTTCTACAGGTTTTTTTGTGCAACAAAACAGGGCGTAATGCCCTGTTTTGCTATACGGTGGTGCATCACGTAAAGGAGATCATCGATGGCGACAAAAACCATACTTTTCGGCGACCATCCTGCCGTCCCGGTTATTGGCCAGGGCAGTTGGTACATGGGTGAGAGCGCCGCCGCGCGGGAGCAGGAGATTGCCGCACTGCAGGCGGGCATCGATCTTGGAATGACGCTGATTGATACCGCCGAGATGTATGCCGACGGGCGGGCGGAAGAGGTGGTCGGCGAGGCGCTGCGTGGGCGACGCGAACGGGTCACGCTGGTGTCGAAGGTCTATCCGTGGAACGCCGGCGGGCAGCAGATGCAGGCGGCCTGTGAGGCCAGTCTGCGCCGTTTACAGACGGATTATCTGGATATGTATCTGCTGCACTGGCGCGGTGAGTTCCCGCTACAGGAAACAGTCTCAAAGCTGGAAAGCCTGGTGCAGCAGGGTAAAATTCGCCGCTGGGGCGTGTCTAATCTCGATATTGATGATATGCAGGAGCTGTGGCGCGTTGACGGCGGCCAGAACTGCGCTACCAATCAGGTGCTGTATCATCTGGCGTCGCGCGGTATTGAACGGCAGCTCCTGCCGTGGTGTCAGCAACAAGCGATGCCGGTGATGGCTTACTGCCCGCTGGCGCAGGCGGGGCGTTTGCGCCGTGGTCTGCTTAGCGATCCGCTTGTTAACGAGATTGCCGAAGCGCATCAGGCGACGGCGGCACAAATTTTGCTGGCATGGGTGGTTAGTCACCCGGGAGTGCTGGCGATCCCGAAAGCGGCTGCGATAAAACACGTTGAACAAAATGCGGCTGCGTTGGCGATAACGCTATCGGCGGATGAGCTGGCGCGGCTGGATAGCGCCTGGCCGGCTCCAACGAAAAAAACGCCGCTGGATATGGTCTAAAAAAACGCCCGACGGTTGTCGGGCGTGAGGTTGATGACAAACCTCATGCAAATGTTGAACTTACAGATTGCATCAGATAAAAATGGAAAATCAATTTATTGATTTTTCCTTCTTTGTCAGCAGTCTGACGCCCGACGGTTGTCGGGCGTTTCCGTTTATACAGGTTGCGCGATGATTAACGCTTCAGCACGCGAATAGTCTGCGCCAGACGGGTCGGTTTTTCTTCACTCGCTTTCTGCGGTTCGGTGACGCAGCAGGTTTCCACGCAAACAAAGGTCTTGTAGCCATCATCCGGCATATCACCCATGCTCACGGAGAGCGCCGGGCCCGGGTTCCAGGCGACGACATTGCCGTGGTGGCGGTGGATCACATCAATGTTGCGCTTCAGAGCTTCATCATGAATCACGCTGCAGGCTTCGGCATTGAGATAAACGCGATCGGTGCGGTCCGGGAAGGTCTGGACACCATCTTTCAGCACGCCTTCTTCGGCATTCAGCACTTTATCGACATAGCGATCGCCAAGGCCGCTGACTTTCACCGCGGCGATATCGCCGACGTTGAAGTAGGTGTGCAGCGCGGAGGTGGTTTCAAACTCGCCGTGGGCTTCCAGTTCGATCTCGCAGGTCTTACCCAACTTGAAGCGCGCATACAGCGTGAAGTCGTGCGGCCAGTATTTGCGGGTTTCGTCACTGCTCTGCAGTTCGAAGGTCAGCATCACGCCATTCTCATCTTCGTCCTGGCACTTTAAGGCCCATGGCAGATTACGCGCGAAGCCGTGCGATGGCAGCCCCTGCTGCGCAGCCGGCCCGAACCACGGCCAGCAGATCGGTACGCCGCCGCGCAGGGCGACGCCGTTTTTGAATGGGGTGTTATTGCTCAGCCACAGGACTTCATCTTCACCGGCCGGTTTCCAGGAGAGCAGGTGAGCGCCCTGCAGGGCGATGGAAGCTTTGACCTGCGGGTGGTCGACGACGATCAGTTCGAGGTCGTCCAGCTGGCGACGCGAGAGTACAGGGGAGAGTTGTTCAATGACCGGGAGAGCAAAAATTTTATTAATCATTACGCCATCCTCTTTTTAAGGCAAAAAAAAGAGCGACCGAAGCCGCTCTTATCGATTACTTGTTCATCTCAACTTATTTGGA
>CABUCP010000565.1 GCA_902490055.1 uncultured Klebsiella sp.
GATCGGTGGCCAGGTAATCTTCGCTAAATGAGGTTGCCGTACCCTCAAACTGCATCTCCAGATCGTTAGAAATCAGATCTTCGCACAGCAGCGAATAGTCGATCGTTTTCATAAAATTTTCGCCATTGATCTGGTTGGCCTGCAGGTTGCTGCCAAAATCGACATGCACGGTTTCACCGTTATTGATTTCGCAGACGCCCTCGACGACTACGCCGGTCACATTGACCGTCAGAGCCGATCTGGTGACTGGAAGCTGCAGCAAAAAAATGGCGCCAATGAGTAGCGGATATAGGGTTCTAGTCATAATTGAGCCTGAAATGAATCAGCGCGTGCCAGGCTCCCGCCACCAGCGGTGCCGCGGTGCGCTCCGGCGCGATATAGTAAAAAAGCGTGTTACCGCCGGGCTCCAGCAGTAGCGGATGGCCGTCGCCATTGAGCCGTACGGCGCGATGCAGGCGATCGGTCAGACGCAGCGCCAGACCGCTGGTGCCGGATACCCGTACCAGTCCGGGGTTAAATAACTCTCCCGGCGCGACAAAGCTGACGGTGACCGAAGGTTGGTCTCTGCTCCAGAGCAGATCGCCGCTCCAGGCGTCTCGCACCGAAGAGGGGCTGGGTAGACAATCTTCCAGCTGAATTTCGATGCGCACCGGCGTACCCTGATCGCCCGCTTTTTTGAGCGAGCCGCTTGCCGTGGTACCCATATCGACCTCCTGCCAGGCGGAGTCCATCGCCAGGCGACAGGCGCTTTCGGTGAGTGCCCCGTGCACGTGCAGCAAACCGTAATTACCGTCCACCAGTTCACTTTCGGCGCCGGCCTGCCCTGCGGCCAGCAGCAGCGCCAGTAGCCCGCCTCTTTTCCAGTCAGCGATATTCATACCATTCTCCTGACGCTTACTTTTTCTTTTCCTGCGGCACGGCTTTACAGGCGCTACCGCTACAGCTGAACACCAGCTTTGCCCGGCCGCCAAAGTCGTTTACGTAGGTTAATACCGGCGCCCCGCCCAGAGCGGAAGCCGAAGGGGCGAGGTTCAATTGCCCTTTGGGCTCCACCATCACCGGTTTAAATCCAGCGGCGGCTTTACCGGTAAGTGTCGAAGAGGCGTTTACCAGTGAGATGTAGTAGGGCGTGGGATTGTTAACGCGATACTTATCGCCGTCGCGCGTCAGCGTCAGCTGCTCCTGGAACGGCGTGGCGTAATCGGTTCGCTTTACTTCAATCGCGGAGGGGCGATAAAACAATTTGATCCGGGTTTGTAGCGCCAGCTGCAGCGTATTGGGTTTATTGCTCTTCGGCGGAATTTCCCGCAGGTTAAAGTAGAACAGCGATTCCCGGTCCTGCGGTAAGCGCTGGATCGAGGCGGTCGACTGCACCTTGATTTGGCTCTGTTCGCCGGGTTCGATACGTTGCACCGGAGGCAAAAGCACCAGCGGATCGGTGATTTTTTTGCCCTGGGCATCCTCTACCCAACCCTGGGCCAGATAGGGCAGCGTTTTATTTTCGTTGGTCAGGCGCAGGCTGACGGACTTCGCCGCGCCATCGAAAATGACCCGGGTTCTGTCCAGCGCGACGGCGGCAGTGGCCTGCGGGGCCACTGCGGAAACAGTCATAACTACGCCGGTGAGGGCGGCAATTCGCACAATAGTCATCTTGGTTAACTCATCTCTTGTTCAGGCCGGGTTATTCCGGCTCACAGGTTAAAAGCAGGTTTTCCAGCACCTTCGGCAGCACCGCCGGTAAATTCACTTTACAACGCGCTTTTCCATCCCATTTCACGGTCATTTTGCCATTGGCCTGGATACCGCTTAGCCAGACGCTGCCTTCGTCGTTGACCACCCCGGTTTCCTGGTTTTTTTCATTCACCACCGAGGCGCCGAAAGGAGGGAAACTTCCGTCCGCCTTGCGGATAAAGGCCATTGCTTTACCGCCGGCGATGACATCAAACTGACGATAGCCGATTGCCCCCTCGGTGAGGGTGGCCTGGGAGACGGAGCGGGTGACGTCGGCGTTTTCGTCCAGTTTGTCGACATCGATTCGAATTGGGTTACGGTAATAGCTGTTGACGTCGGCAATGACCGCCTTGCCGAAGCGGTTGGTTTTCACCGAGGCGCCAAATCCTTTAACCGGTACGCCGCTGACGCCGGCGGTATCCACCAGTACGCGACTACCGCCGCGGGCGTTAGAGCGATGCGCGGCTCCCCCCTCCGGCGTTAGCGTCAGACCGCCGTTTAGCGTCATCCCCAATCCGCTATAGCTGCCGGACTGATAGCTGGCATTGGCCTGAACCTGGGTGCTGTCGCCTTGCCAGGTGTAATAGCCATAGGCCGTCGGCCCGCTGCGGGAAATACCGCTGCTGACCTGGAAACTGTTGTGCTCGTCAACGCGTCCGTAATAGCTCACGCGGTGGGTGTTATCGGTGCGATTGATCGTGGCGCCGTAGCTGAGCGACGTACCGTTGCCAATGGGTAATGACAACGAGATATAAGCCCCTTCATCTCTTAGCGAGTAGTATTTGTTGCTGTAAAGCGACAGCGAGACGCTCATATTTTTCAGCGGGCCAATATCCAGATAACGCGCTAACGAAAGGCTCAGGCGATCGTTATCCGCGCTGTTCCAGTAGGTCTGATGGCTGTAATTGAGATAAGTACTTAGTCC
>CABUCP010000566.1 GCA_902490055.1 uncultured Klebsiella sp.
TTCCGAGCTTCAGCAAAAAGGATATGACTTCAAAGGCGTTTGAAAAATACAGCAAGCTTGACGATCTCGGTAGGTGCGGTGCAGCTTATGCCAATGTATGCAGGGAAACCATGCCCACCGAAGAGAGCGTACCGGTAAGTCTGCTCGTATCAAAGAGCGTCTTAACTAAGATTCGCTTTCGCGACATCCTGATAGAAAGGGCTGGCCAAATGGCTGGCCCTTTTTTTATCTTAATTTTAACTATTTTGATGTAAATCAATTACAATATCGCCGGATTTCGGAGGGGCGGTGAACGGCACTATTTTCCCACAATCAGCATCTCAACGGCGGGCCGCCTGGCTGGCGCTGTTTGCGATCCTGCTTATCGTGGTGGCGCCGCTGATTTCCATCTCGCTACAGAAAGATTCAATGAGCATGATGCCGGGTATGCACCATATGATGTCGATGGAGATGTCTCATGACGGGATGTCCGGGCATGATATGGCGATGATGCACGATGCTGACAGCGCACCGCCGTCAGCGCACGATATGCCGGTTGACCACGCTGAAGCCTGCGGTTACTGCGTCCTGTTAGCGCACGTCCCGGGGCTGCTGTTCGCGCTGGCGCTGTTCTTCGCCATGATCCTGCGGCGCATTCGGCTGCCGGCCTCTCGCCCGGTATTAAAACACTGGCACTACTTCCCCTGGCTCTATCCTGAAACCCGCGCGCCGCCGCGTCGCTCTGCTTTTTCCCTTTGATAAAAATGAATCTGCGCACCGCGCAACGACCTCTTTTGCTTTAAAAAAGGAAAAGTATGACAACCTGCACCTCGCGCGCGGCATGGCTGAACCTGCTGCGGCGCCTCCATTTCTATATCGGTCTGTTTATTGGGCCGTTTATCTTTATTGCCGCCCTGACCGGCACGCTGTATGTCGCGACGCCACAGTTGGAAAACTGGCTGTATCACGACGCCTTACACGGCACGCTCAACGGTGAGAAACAGCCGCTTAGCGCGCAAATCGCCGTAGCTAAAGAGGCCACGCAAAATAACCTGCGCCTGCAGGCCGTGCGCCCGGGTATCACCGTTGGTGAAACAACGCGGGTGATGTTTGCCGACCCGCAGCTGGGGGAATCAGAAAATCGGGCAATTTTCGTTGACCCGGTAACGCTACGGGTGAAAGGCGATCTGACGGTTTACGGTACCAGCGGCATTTTACCGCTGCGCCAGTGGATTGATTACGCGCATAAATCGCTGCTACTGGGCGACGGTGGCAGGCTGTACAGCGAGCTGGCGGCCTCCTGGATGTGGGTAGCCGCGCTGGGCGGTATTGCGCTGTGGGCGATGACTCGCCCGAAGCGGCGGATTAATAATCGATTGCAAAATACCCGCCGTCTGCACGTGACGCTGGGCTGGATGTTACTGGTTGGCATGTTGCTGTTTTCCGCCACCGGCTTAACCTGGTCGCAGTGGGCTGGCGGTAACGTCGATAAGATGCGCGCCGCGTTTGGCTGGTTAACGCCGCAGGTCAATACGCAACTTCATGGCGGGGAGGCGATGCCGCACGATCCGCACGCCGGGCACCATATGGATCATATGGCGATGAATGAGCCACAGGTGAAAGTGACTGCGGAGCAGTTTGATGGCGTATTACGCGCGGCGCAGGGCGCGGGATTGACGGCCAGCAAGTTGGAGATCCGGCCGCCGAAAAGCGCAGGGATGGCGTGGACGGTGAATGAAATCGATCGCAGTTGGCCGACGCGGGTCGATGCCGCGGCGATCGATGGTGCGACCCTGCAGGTAGTGGACCGCACCCGTTTTGCCGACTTCCCGCTGATGGCCAAATTGACCCGCTGGGGCGTTGATTTCCATATGGGGATCCTCTTCGGGTTAGCGAACCAGCTGCTGCTGGTGGCGTTTGGGGCGGCGCTGTGCGTGATGATTGTGGTCGGCTATCGCCTGTGGTGGATCCGCCGTCCGGCGCATGGCGCGTTTAATCCCGCGCAAACGCTGGTACAGGCGTGGTTGGGGCTGAATAGCGCAGCCCGAGCGCTTGCGCTGCTGATAGCGCTCCTGCTCGGGCTGACGATACCGCTGATGGGCGTAAGCCTTGCGGCGTGCCTCATTGTTGATTATCTGCGCTGGCGCGCGGCAACAACCATGAGGCTGGCTAAGTCGGCAGACTAGCGTGCTTAAGGCGTGCTGATAACCACGGTGACGCGGCGGTTTTCAGCACGGCCTGCAGCGGTATCGTTGCTGGCGATAGGGTACTTTTTGCCTAATCCGCGGGTGGTTAAATTGCTACGCGGGATTTTCGCGCCCTCAGCCCAGGCATCCGCCACGCTGTTGGCGCGCTTCAGCGACAGCGCTTCGTTGTAGCTGTCTTCGCCGTAGTTATCGGTGTGGCCTTCGAGGCGGCTGTGGGTGATGCCGGTCTCAGCCAGACGCGCGGCCATGTCATGTATTTGCTGTTGGCTGTCAGTACGCAGGCGGTAGTCGTTTTTATCAAACAGGATGCTGTCAGACAAACCTAACGACCAATCGCCGGAGGCCTCGGTAAAGCCGTAAGATTGCATTGCCGCAACCTGTTCCTTAGAGAACTTACCTGGCGCCTGGCACCCTGTGAGTAGAAATGCAGCCAGAAGAGTGGGTGCAATAAATTGCC
>CABUCP010000567.1 GCA_902490055.1 uncultured Klebsiella sp.
GTAGTTCTGCAGGGTGGTCTCTTCATCCACCGGGAATTCGTAGATGACGGTCATCATGCCCTTGATCGGCGTGACGTTGAGCATGGTGCACGGCCACAGCCAGAAGCCGTGGAACGCCGCATCGACGCCGTCTTCGAACTTGAACGACTGCTCGGACGGCTTAGCGAAGCCATACTGTAGGGTCCATTTGCCGTGCATGGTGTGCCAGTAGCGGTCAACCTGGACGGAATCCGAGAACCCTGGATGAGCCGGGCCGCAGTGGTAGCACTCGAGATAGTTATCGACGATGTTTTTCCAGTTGGCCGGGGTGCGGGTGGTAAAACGCGCCGCCAGCTTCAGGTCGTGGACGTCAGGGCAGGCTTCCAGCACTTTGTCCTGCAGACCCGGCAGCTGCGCTTCGACGCTTTCAGCCTCCGGATTCATGTTGATAAACACGAAACCGGCGTACTCTTCCAGGCGCACCGGCATCAGCTGCGCCTTTTCGCTGTCGAAATTCGCCACGTTTTCGCAGTTGCGCGCGTGAGCGAGGTTGCCGTCGAGTTTGAAGGCCCAGGCGTGATACGGGCAGGTAATCACGTTTTTGGCTTTCCCTTCGCCGCTCAGCAGCTGGTGGCCGCGGTGCGGGCAGACGTTATAGAAGGCGCGCAGGATGTTGTCGCGACCGCGGACGATAACGATATTTTCGCCGATGATTTCGCGAGTGATGTAGTCATTCGGCTTCGCGACTTCGCTGCCGTGGGCGACGCAAATCCAGCTATTGGCGAAGATGCGCTCTTTTTCGTGTTCAAAAGCCTGGCCGTCGGTATAAAAACGGGCCGGAATGGTCCAGGCATCCTGCGGGTTCGCGCAGAAATTAATCGGCAGGGTAAAGTCAGGGCTCAAATTGCTCATGTCGGGTCACCTTATGATTATTGTCAGTAAGAGGTTTTTACAGCGACTGACCGTCGCTTTTTAGTACTGCGCCGACCGGTAATTGCTCGGTTTTGCTCACCGGTTGGGGCGTATGCGTTTCTATCTGATGGACCGGCACGTGGGCGTAGTCCTGCTTTAACCAGCGTACGAAGCCGGCGGTTTTGATCAGTAAAATGACCAGGAACGGCAGGGCGGTTAGCACTACGGTGGTTTTCATGGTCTCAAGCGAGGCGCCGGTAAACAGAATCGACAGCGGGATCAGCGTAATCACCACGCACCAGAACAGGCGCATACCGCGGTCCGGGTCTTCGCCTTCGCGCAGGTTGCGGGTGCTGGTGGCCGCCATGGTGTAGGCGACGGCATCCATGTGCGAGGCGAGGAAGACAATCATCACGAACAGATAAGCGGCGAGAAACAGCTTGCCTGCCGGCAGCGACATCAGCACCTGCTGAACGGCGGTTTCGCCGCCGAGGGTCTGCATCACCTGCGGCACGTTAATCACGCCGTTGACGAACTGATGCATGGCGTAGCTTTCCATTACCCCGAAGAAGAACCAGCAGCCGACGGTGCTACCGAGGATCAGTCCCCAAATCACCTCTTTTATTTTGCGCCCGCGAGAGACGCGGGTGACGAACATTGCTACGCCTGGGGTATAGGAGATCCACCACAGCCAGTAGAAGACGGTCCAGTTGCGGGTGAAAGCGCCGTCGCCGAGGGGATCGGTAAACAGACTCATTTGCAGGAAGTTCTGCGTGGTCACGCCGACGGCGTTGATGATGTTATTGGTGATAAATTCTGTCGGGCCAACCACCAGCACCACCAGCGGCAGCAGAAATGCCCCCCAGCCGACCATTTTACTCAGGCGCTGCAGGCCGTTGTTGATGCCAATCCATGAGCTCATGCAGAAAATGCCGCCGGAGAGCAGGATAACAAACGCCTGGACGGTGAAATTGTCCGGCAGGCCGGTCAGCGCCGCCAGGCCGCGGGTGAAGGTGGCGGCGGTGACCACTAGCGAAATGGTTAATGCGCCGACGGTGGCGATCAGGAACATCAGGTCAACCAGGCGGCCCCAGAAGCCCTGCGGATTGATACCGGTGATCGCTGAGATGATCCCGGAGAGGCTCAGACCTTTATTTTTACGTACGTGAAAGTGATAGGCCATGATCAGCGAAGCGAGGGTGTAGGTTGCCCAGGCGCTGATGCCCCAGTGGAAGAAAGAGTAAGGGATACTGTATTCCAGCGCTTTCGGTGAATGCGGGGCAATGTTCAGGCCCGGCGTCTGGTAGTAATAAGCCCACTCGGTCACCCCCCAATACAGGGTAGAGGAGCCGAGCTCGGCGCAGATAAACATAAATAGCCATGAGAGGGTGCTGTATTCAGCTTTACCTTCGCCGAGGCGGATGTTGCCGTATTTGCTGGTGGCCAGATATAACACCAGCCCCAGCGCCATCAGCACCAGGACTTGTACCGCTGAACCGAGCATGCGGGTCACGCCGTTAAAAATGGCGTTTGCCGCCAGCGCGGTTTGCTGCGGGAAGAGACTTAATGTAGCGGCGATAAAAAGAATGGCCACCAGGCTTATTGCAATCAGCGGCACATCTTTTTTCTTTACGTTGCTCAACATGGGTGATCTCCTGGGCGTGGTCGCCCGTAGGTGGCTTTAGCCTGTCGTTGTTATCACGCTGTAGGGTCAAGGTTCGTAGCAAAGAGCTATTAACA
>CABUCP010000568.1 GCA_902490055.1 uncultured Klebsiella sp.
CTGCCACACGATGACCCAAAAAAAATTCACCCTGATCCCCGGCAGCATCACCCGGTTCTTCATTTTGATGGTTATTGTCCTGCTTGCGACGATGGGCGTGATGATCCAAAGCTCGGTTAATACCTGGCTTAAAGATAAGAGCTATCAGGTTGTTGATGTCAGCCACGCACTGCATAAACGCATCGATACCTGGCGTTATGCGACCTGGCAGATCTACGACAATATCGCCGCGACCAGCACCAGTGCCTCAAGCGATGGTCTACAAGAGACGCGGCTGAAGCAGGATGTCTACTACCTGGAAAAACCGCGGCGTAAAACCGAAGCGCTGATTTTCGGCTCGCACGACAGTTCTACGCTTGAAATGACGCAGAAGATCTCGAATTATCTCGATATCCTGTGGGGCGCAGAGACTATCCCCTGGTCGATGTATTACCTGAATGGTCTGGATAACAGCCTGATACTGGTCTCTACTCTGCCGCTAAAGGATTTGTCCTCAAGTTTTAAAGAGTCGACAATCAGTAGTGTGGTGGAGTCTCGTCGCGCCGAAATGCTGCTGCAGGCAAACACCCTGGACGAGCGGGAAACGTTCTCTTCTCTGCGCCATCTAACCTGGCAGAACGGTCATTACTTCACGTTGCGCACTACCTTCAACCAGCCGGGTCATCTGGCGACGGTGGTGGCCTTCGATTTGCCGATTAACGATCTTATTCCGCCAGGCATGTCGCTGGACAGCTTCCGCCTTGAGCCCGACCCGGCGCAAAATATCAGCAATAGTCCGGATAAAGAAGCGGCGGATAACGTCAGCATTAATTTCAACGGTCTGCGTATTGAAATCACCACGACCATCAACACCACCGGCATGCGCCTGGTATGGGTCGTGCCGTTCAGTACCCTGATGATGGAATCTCTGCAGAATATTTTACTGCCGCTGCTGTTAACCATTGGCCTGCTGGCTTTAACCCTGTTTGGCTTTACCACCTTCCGCAACTTTAGCGGTCGTCGTAGCCCGGGCGGCGTTACCACAGCCCCTGCCGCCGCCAACAGCGAACTTCGCGCCCAGCGAGCAATAAATGAAGAGATAGTCTCCCTGCTGCCTCTGGGCCTGTTGGTTCACGATCAGGAAGCTAACCGCACCATTATCAGCAACCCGATTGCCGATCATCTGCTGCCGCATCTGAATTTACAGAACATCACCACGATGGCTGACCAGCACCAGGGGGTTATCCAGGCGACAATCAATAATGAACTGTATGAAATTCGTCAGTACCGCAGCCAAGTAGCGCCACGGACGCAGATTCTGATTATTCGCGACCAGGATAGAGAAGTGCTGGTCAACAAAAAACTCAAACAGGCCCAGCGTCTGTATGAGAAAAACCAGCAAGGGCGCATCGCCTTTATGCAAAACATCGGCGCCGCGCTGAAGGAACCGGCGCAGACGCTGGCACAGGAAGCGGCAGCTATCGGCATGAATGAAAGCCGCAAGCTGGCGCAACATGCCGATGCGCTGGTTCACCTGGTTGATGAAATTCAACTGGCGAATTTATTGGAAAGCGACGCCTGGAAGAGTACCCCTGGCCTGTTCTCTATTCAGGGCTTAATAGATGAAGTGGTGCCTGAAGTCCTGCCGATGGTAAAACGCAAAGGCCTTCAGCTCTTAATCAACAATGCGCTGCCGGCCAACGAGCAGCGCTATGGCGACCACGATGCGCTGCGCCGCACGCTGCTGCTGCTGATTCAGTACTCGGTCACCACCACCCAAATGGGTAAAATTACCCTTGAGGTCAGCCAGGATGAATCGGCCGATGAACGCCTGACCTTCCGTATCCTCGATACCGGCAATGGCGTGAGCGGCAATGAAATTGATAATATGCACTTCCCGTTCCTCAACGAAACCCAGGCTGACCAGTACGGCAAGGCCAATGCCCTTACCTTCTGGCTGTGCGACCGTTTAACCCGTAAGCTTGGCGGCCAGCTGAATATTAAGGCGCGGGAATCGTTGGGCACCCGTTATTCACTGCATCTCAAAATGGCGGCCAGCGGCGAAGAGAGCAACTCTGGCGAACACCTGCTGGATGATGTCGTCGCTATGGTTGACGTTACCGCTAATGAAGTTCGCCGCATCGTGGTACGGCAGTTAGAAAGCTGGGGCGCGAGCTGCATCACCCCGGATGAAAGACTCACAAGTCAAGAATACGATCTCTTTTTAACTGATAATCCGTCTAATCTTACTGCTTCGGGCTTGCTTTTAAGCGATGATGAGGTTGGGATACGCAAAATTGGCCCCGGTCAATTGAGCGTCAATTTTAATATCAGCACTGCCATGCAGGAAGCTATCCTGCAGCTGATTGAGCAGCAGCTGGCGCAAGAAGAGATTCAGCCCTCCTCAACTGAAAACGAGGGGAATGCGGAACTCCACGCCAGCGGCTATTACGCGCTGTTTGCCGACACGGTACCGGATGATGTTCAGAGATTGTATACTGAATTCACCACCAGCGATTTCGCTGCGCTGGCGCAGACCGCTCATCGCCTTAAAGGGGCGTTTGCGATGCTTAATTTGATACCCGGCAAACAGTTATGTGAAGCGCTTGAGCATCTGATTCATGAACGAGATGCGCAAGGTATAGAAAAATA
>CABUCP010000569.1 GCA_902490055.1 uncultured Klebsiella sp.
AACTTTTTATAAAAAAGCGTGTTTAAATGTTTCGGTCATAAATATGTCACCTTCCCTACGCAGAATGCCCGATCCGCGCAATAAAATGGCTTGACCAATACGCCAGCAGTTGGCAATCGGCCTCACTCCTGTTACAACATCAGCTCGAACTCGATATTCCTTTTGAACGGCAGAAAATCATGAGTGATAGCCAGACGCTGGTGGTAAAACTGGGCACCAGTGTTTTAACGGGCGGATCCCGCCGCCTGAACCGCGCCCATATCGTTGAGTTAGTGCGCCAGTGCGCGCAGCTGCACGCGATGGGGCACCGCATTGTGATTGTGACTTCCGGGGCCATTGCCGCCGGACGTGAGCACCTCGGCTACCCTGAACTGCCCGCCACCATTGCCTCAAAACAGCTGCTGGCGGCAGTCGGCCAAAGCCGTCTAATCCAGCTGTGGGAACAGCTCTTCTCTATTTATGGCATTCACGTCGGCCAGATGCTGCTGACCCGCGCCGATATGGAAGACCGCGAGCGGTTCCTTAACGCTCGCGATACCCTGCGCGCGCTGCTGGATAACAACATTGTGCCGGTCATCAATGAGAATGACGCCGTTGCCACCGCTGAAATTAAAGTCGGCGATAACGACAATCTTTCCGCGCTGGCGGCGATCCTCGCCGGCGCCGATAAGCTGCTGCTGCTGACCGATCAACCGGGCCTGTTTACCGCCGACCCGCGTAGCAACCCTCATGCCGAGCTGATTAAAGACGTCTACGGCATCGATGACGCCCTGCGCGCCGTCGCCGGCGATAGCGTTTCCGGCCTCGGCACCGGCGGCATGGGTACCAAACTGCAGGCCGCGGACGTCGCCTGCCGCGCAGGTATCGATACGATTATCGCCGCCGGCAACCGCCCGGACGTTATCGGCCACGCGATGGAAGGCCTGCCGGTCGGCACCTGCTTCCACGCGCAGGAATCACCGCTGGAGAACCGCAAGCGCTGGATCTTCGGCGCGCCGCCGGCAGGTGAAATCACCGTCGATGCGGGCGCAACCCAGGCTATTCTGGAAAGAGGAAGCTCCTTGCTGCCGAAAGGCATCAAAACCGTCAGCGGTAATTTCTCCCGCGGCGAAGTTATCCGAATCCGCAGTAGCGAAGGCCGCGATATCGCCCATGGCGTGAGCCGCTACAACAGCGACGCCCTGCGCCTGATCGCCGGGCAGCACTCGCAACAAATCGATGCCATCCTCGGCTATGAATACGGCCCGGTGGCCGTCCATCGTGACGATATGATCACCCGTTAAGGAGCTGAAAATGCTGGAACAAATGGGCATTGCGGCCAAAGCGGCCTCCTACCGACTCGCGCTGCTTTCCAGCCGCGAGAAAAATCAGGTTCTGAACAAGATTGCTGATTACCTGCAAGCGCAGACCGCCGATATTCTGCGCGCCAACGCCGAGGATCTCAGCGACGCCCGCGCCAACGGCCTGAGCGAAGCGATGCTCGATCGTCTGGCGCTGACGCCAGAACGTCTGCGCGGCATCGCCGATGACGTGCGCCAGGTGTGCAGCCTGGCAGATCCCGTCGGCCAGGTGATCGACGGCGGGCTGCTCGATAGCGGCCTGCGTATCGAACGCCGCCGGGTCCCGCTGGGGGTGATTGGCGTGATTTATGAGGCGCGGCCAAACGTGACCGTCGACGTCGCCTCTTTGTGCCTGAAAACCGGCAACGCGGCGATCCTGCGCGGTGGTAAAGAGACCTGGCGTACCAACGCCGCGACGGTGAAAGTGATTCAGCAGGCGCTGCAGGAGTGCGGCCTGCCGGCCGCCGCGGTGCAGGCGATTGAGAGCCCGGATCGCGCGCTGGTCGGCGAGATGCTGAAGATGGATAAGTATATTGATATGCTGATCCCACGCGGCGGCGCCGGTCTGCATAAGCTGTGCCGCGAGCAGTCAACGATCCCGGTGATCACCGGTGGTATCGGCGTGTGTCATATTTTCGTCGATGATTCGGCGGAGATCGAACCTGCGTTAAAGATTATCGTTAACGCCAAAACCCAGCGCCCGAGCACCTGCAACACCGCCGAGACGCTGCTGGTGCACCGTAATATCGCCGATACCTTCCTGCCTGCGCTGAGCAAACAGATGGTAGAGAGCGGCGTGACGCTGCACGCCGACCCGGCCGCCCTGCCCCTTCTGCAGAACGGCCCGGCGAAGGTGGAGCCGGTGAAAGCGGAGCAGTATGACGACGAGTATCTGTCGCTGGATCTGAATGTTAAAGTCGTGGCCGATCTTGATGAGGCGATTGCCCATATTCGCGAGCACGGTACCCAGCATTCCGATGCCATCCTGACGCGTACCCTGCGCCACGCCAATCGCTTTATCAATGAAGTGGATTCGTCAGCGGTATACGTTAACGCCTCTACCCGCTTCACCGACGGCGGCCAGTTCGGCCTCGGCGCCGAAGTGGCGGTCAGCACCCAGAAGCTGCACGCCCGCGGCCCGATGGGCCTTGAAGCGCTGACGACCTATAAGTGGATTGGCTTCGGCGACGATACCATTCGTGCTTAACGCTAAGCGGGTGATGCAAAAGTAGCCGTTTGATTCGAAAGGGCATTGACGCATCAC
>CABUCP010000570.1 GCA_902490055.1 uncultured Klebsiella sp.
CGTCATGCAGACCCTGTTCTATCTGCCGTTCTTTATTCTCGGCGCGCAGACCTTTATCAATCCACGGCTAAAAGCGATGTTCACCACCTCGTCACCGTGGTGTTTTGTTGGCGCGCTGCTGGGCTTTATCGCTTACCGACTGAACCAACAGTACGGCTCCGGCGATGGCTGGATGTATGAAACCGAATCGGTCATTACGATGGTGCTGGGACTCTGGATGGTGAACGTGGTGTTCTCACTCGGCCACCGACTGCTGAATTTCCAGTCAGCGCGGGTCACCTACTTTGTGAATGCCTCTCTGTTCATTTATCTGGTGCATCATCCGTTGACCTTGCTGTACGGCGCATGGATCACCCCGGTAATCAAATCCAACGCCTTAGGTTTTATCACCGGGCTGGTGTTCGTGGTGGGGATTGCGCTGGTGCTGTACGAAATCCATTTACGTATTCCGCTGCTGCGCTTCTTGTTCTCAGGTAAACCGCAGCAAAAGCCGGCTAAAGCCCCGGTATCGGTAAGCTAATCGTTTGATACCGGCAGCATGTGCGGCCGGTATTGCTACTCGCCTTGCCCGGCAAATAATCGCTTAAAAATGTCGTTATACAACGCTTCCATCGCGGTTTTATCGACATCTGGCGTATCGGCGAGCTCGCAGCGATAGGCCGCCCCTTCAGTCAGCACCGCAATGAGTTCAGAGGCCGCATGAATCTGGGCTGGAGTAAACTCAGGATGGTTCAACGCTGAGAGCCGCCCGCCCTCTTCTTTCAGCCGGCGATCGGCCTGGGCTAAAATTTCACGCAGACGCGGGTTTCTTGACGCCTCGGCGTTAATTTCCATCAGCAGATAGTTATCGGTTTTGGTCGCATGAGTCGGAGCGATGACCCCGGCCAGTACTTTCGCTTTACGCTGCAGATTGTGATTCTCGGCGATCATTTCACCGACTCTGGCATTAACGATTTCGCTGACGATAGCTTCGATTATCTCTTCCTTACTGGTGAAGATGCGATAAAGCTGACCAACGCTTAGCCCGGCTTCGCGGGCGATATCGGCGACCGATGCGCCGTGCAAGCCTTTTGCAGCAAAACATTTCTGCGCCGCCGCGACTATCTCAGCCCGCCGTACGAGCTGTTTTTGCTGTACTTTACCTTCAGCCACCGGTGAAGCTCCTTGTCGTTGTAATATCCATAACCGCAGCCTGGCGTTAACCGGCGCTACGCCTGCAATAACCGCTGATAAATCTCCGCCGTTTCGTTATCGAAACAGACGAAATAGACGCGTTCCAGCGGATTATAACGCGTGAGGAAGGCATTCACAGTTTGCACGGCGATTTCCGCTGCCGCCTGTTTCGGATAGCCATAGACGCCGGTACTAATGGCCGGAAAAGCGATAGAACGGTAGTTATTCGCTGACGCTAGCAGCAGACTATTGCGATAAGCATCAGCCAGCACTTCCGCTTCTTGCTCGCCGCCACCGTGCCAGACCGGGCCAACCGCATGGATAACCGCACTGGCCGGCAGATTACCGGCGCTGGTGATCACCGCATGCCCCGGCGGGCATTCTCCCTGCTGCTGACGCACTATTTTGCAGGCAGCCAGCAGTTCCGGGCCCGCCGCGCGATGGATCGCGCCATCAACGCCGCCTCCGCCCAGCAATGATGGGTTCGCCGCATTGACAATCACATCCACTTGCAACGTGGTAATATCGCCGAGAACAACCTCAGGTTGAACCACCATTTCCCCTCCTGTCGGCAAATCTTTCAAACTTCGATTAGCGACTACTATGGCATGATAGCCTCCAGGGCGGAAGCCTGGAGGCGGGTGACTAGCGATAATTCACTTCGAGGATAGCGCGGGTATGTTGCGGATCAATATACTTTAGCTGTGCCGAACTGACGGCGTCATTACTGTAATTCCCCTTTTCCAGCCCCTGCGCGGTCAGCGCCTGTGTCCGCTGCTGTGGGCAAATCATCTCCACTTTATTACCTACACTATTTGCTTCGCAGGAGGGATCAACGACTTGTCCGTAGATGGCAACAACGCCCCCTGCCGGCGCCGCGTGGGCGTAGAGTGCAAATAACATTAACGGCGCGGCTAAGAAGCTGGATTTTATTATCACGGCATACTCCTCTGGGTGGTTGGCAAAGAAGCAACAGGCCATCCATGAGCGCACTGCGTCGCCAGATGTCGGCAAGGCAATGATTGCGTTATGAAATACAAATATATTACTTTTTGTTTTCATTTTGATAACAAAAACGATTCACCGCGATTTTTAGCAAATTTAGCTGCGCCGGGCGCGATTTGGCAGGGAGATGACCTAAGCCCCCGCGACATCAGCCGGGGGCCTACGGTTAACGATAATTGACTTCGAGGATAGCGTTGGTGTGCTGCGGGTTAATGTAGGTTAATTGCGTGGATTTAATATTAGCATGCTGCAAATCCCCTCTTGCCACCTGCTGGGCAGACAGCGTCACTGACTTCTGCTTGGCGCAGGCCATTGAGACCTGTTCTGCAGAAGAACGGATTTGGCAAGGTGGTTCAACCACACCGCCGTGGAAGCGGATCACGCCACTGGCGGCGTGAGTGGTTGTCGAAAGAGCTA
>CABUCP010000571.1 GCA_902490055.1 uncultured Klebsiella sp.
ATATTTACACGGATTTACATAATGTGTATCTGTATGTTGCAAAAAAGCTATCACCGCCCCTGATGCGGCGGTGAACTTTACTCGCTTTGGCTATTAATTACGAGCCTTAAAATAATAGAAAGATCAGGCAGGTTGCAGTCTGGCGGGGTCAATATGGAACAAGGCGGCAAAGTTATTGGTGGTCTGTTGCGCCAGCTGTTCCAGCGAAACGCCCTTCAATACCGCCATATATTCGGCGACATCACGCACCATCGCTGGCTGATTCTCTTTCCCGCGGTGCGGCACCGGCGCCAGATACGGCGAATCGGTCTCCACCAGCAGGCGGTCAAGAGGTACATAGCGCGCGGCATCGCGCAGCTGTTCGGCATTACGGAACGTGACGATACCGGAAAACGAGATATAGAATCCCATGTCCAGCAATTTACCCGCGGTCTCTCTATCCTCAGTGAAACAGTGTAGTACGCCACCGCAATCCGTCACTTTTTCTTCCTGCAAAATCGCCAGCGTGTCGGCGCGCGCGTCGCGGGTATGCACAATTACCGGCTTATTTAATTCGCGGCCAATGCGAATATGTTGGCGGAAAGACTCCTGCTGGCGCGGCTTGGTTTCCGGGGTATAGAAGTAATCGAGCCCGGTCTCGCCCATCGCCACCACACCCTCTTCTGCCGCCAGCGTGCGCAACTCGTCAAAATCATACGCTTCATCCTGGTTGAGCGGATGTACGCCGCAGGAGAATACGACGTCGTCGCGCTGGCCGATCAGCTCACGCATTCCGCGATACCCCGGCAGCGTCGTGGCAACCGCCAGGCAAAACTTCACATCGCGCGCGGCGGCTTTCGCCAGTACATCATCTACATCTTTGTGCAGCGTTTGATAATCCAGTCCATCGAGATGGCAATGGGAGTCGACTAAAAACATGTTCTTATTCTCAGAGATGCGAGACGGGCAGAACCGCCCCGGGTTGCAGGTAATGTTCCCAGCGCAGCAGGCGCTCGGTGAGTAGCAATTCACGGTTAACGCCGACCACGCTCAGCAGCTGTTCGCGACAGGCGCTGACGTCGCGGGTGATGGCTTCGAGGCGCGGCCCTGGCAGCATCTGCGCCAGCTGGTTTATCAACGTCCAGGCATCCGGGTTGCTAACCAGGGAGATTCCCTGTTGGCGTTTTTGCGCATCCAGTAGCAGCGAAGCCAGCCAGTGCAGGCGAACCGGCGCCTGTTCGTGGTTCAAAATCGAGAGTAATGATAACCAGTCGCCGCTGGTTAGCGTGCTGGCCAGCGCCTGGCACAGCTGCTGGCGTGGCGCCCAGTTGGCCTCTTGCAGCAGCGCCAGCGCGGCAGCCGGCGCATTAGCGCTGAGGCGTAGCGCTGAAAGCAAAGCATCTTGTGACATTGTCACTTCACGTTCTAACCACGCTAACGCATAGGCTTCGGCAGGCGGAGCAAGGTGATAAGCGCGGCAGCGGCTGCGCAATGTCGCCAGTAAACGTGCCGGTTCCTGACAGGCGAGGAAGAACCAGGTATTTTCCGGCGGCTCCTCCAGCGTTTTCAGCAGGGCATTGGCCGCGGCATCCGTTAGCAATGCGGCATCGTTTATCCACACCACTTTTGCGCCGCCAAGACGCGCGCGTTCGTAGAGCTTTTCGGTAATACCGCGCACCGCATCGATACCTAGCGCACTCTTCCCTTTCTCAGGAACCAGCGTGTAGTAATCCGGGTGGGTACCGGCCTGCATCAATTGGCAGCTGTGGCAGTGGCCGCAGCTTTTATGCCCTTCCGGCTGTCGGCACATCAGGAAGCGGCATAAGGCGTAGATAAGCGCATCGCCGCCCATTCCCGGCAGCGATTGCAGTAATAGCGCATGGTGACCCCGTCCGGCCTGATACCCGGCGACTAACTGTTCGAATGACGGGCGTAACCACGGATACCATTTCATGCGCGCTGCTCCGCAACCCACTGAGTGATGACCGCGCGGATATCGCGTTCAACCGCCTCCAGCGGCTGTGTGGCATCAACGGTACGGATCGTCGGATCCTGCGCCGCCAGTTCAAGGTAGCGCGCGCGAGTGCGGTTGAAGAAGTTCATCGACTCTTGCTCGATGCGGTCCAGATCGCCGCGAGCGCGAGCGCGCTTGAGGCCGACCTCCGGCGTTACATCAAGATAGAGCGTCAGGTTAGGACGAAAATCACCGAGCACCGAATCACGCAACGTCGCCAGCATCTCCTGATCGATACCACGGCCGCCCCCCTGGTAGGCCTGAGTCGACAGGTCATGGCGATCGCCAATAACCCACTGTCCACGGGCCAGCGCCGGTTTGATAACCGTTTCGACCAGCTGCACGCGGGCGGCATAAAACATCAGCACTTCCGCTTTATCATTAATCACTTCATCACCGGTAGACTGGATATCCAGCACCAGGCTGCGCAGTTTCTCAGCCAGGATGGTGCCGCCCGGCTCGCGGGTAAACACCATATCGCTGATCCCCAGCTGTTCCAGAGTCTCAACGACCAGATTGCGCGCGGTCGTTTTTCCCGCCCCTTCCAGGCCTTCGATGACGATATAGTTACTGCGCATTTTTTTCCTTAAG
>CABUCP010000572.1 GCA_902490055.1 uncultured Klebsiella sp.
ATGACCACCAAATGCCTCTCCCCTTCCAACTGGGGAACCTGCAACTCAATCACCTCGCTAACCTGGTAACCTTCTGGCAGATCTGCCATTTCATCTTCCTGCGCCAGCCCTTTCAATGCATAGAAGCGGCCCTCCGGCGCCGGCAGGTGGTGACACCAGCTCACCATGTCGTTCAGGGAAGCAAAGGCGCGGCTAATTACGCCATCAAACGGCGGCTCGGCGGGGAATGCTTCCACCCGACTCTGCACCGGAGTGACGTTATCCAGTTTTAATTCATGCTGAACCTGGCGCAGGAAGCGCACGCGCTTGCCAAGGCTATCCAGCAGAGTGAAATGCGATTCAGGGCGTACGATAGCCAGCGGGATACCCGGCAGACCCGGGCCGGTGCCGACATCGATAAAGCGCGTGCCCTGCAGGTACGGCGCCACAATAATGCTATCGAGGATATGACGAACCAGCATCTCGTTAGGGTCGCGAACGGAGGTCAGGTTATAGGCCTTGTTCCACTTATCCAGCAGCCCGACATAAGCCACCAGCTGATTTTTCTGGTGATCGGTGAGCGAAATACCCGCTTCATCCAGCAGACGTGAAAGTTTGTTGAGCACGGTGAGTACCTTCTAAAAATAATGAGCCCGGAGGCGCTGACGCTTACCGGGCTGTGAATTATAAAGGCGTTCGCTGATTTTGCATCAGCCAAATTAACGCGCTGTGGCGGCTATCAGGCGCTGCGGCGCAGCATCCCCTGTTTTTTCAGCCACACCAGCAAAATGGAGATTGCCGCCGGAGTAATACCGGAAATGCGCGACGCCTGGCCGATTGACGATGGCTTGTGATCGTTGAGCTTGGCGATGACCTCATTGGACAGGCCGGATACCTGACGGTAATCGAGCGTGGCCGGCAGCAAGGTATTTTCATTGCGCTGCTGTTTTTCGATCTCGTCCTGCTGGCGAGCGATATAGCCTTCGTACTTAACCTGAATCTCAACCTGCTCGGCCGCCTGTTGATCCTGCAGACCCGGCGCGAACGGAGAAAGCTGTACCAGCTGCTCGTAGGTCATTTCCGGGCGACGCAATAGATCTTCGCCGCTGGCTTCACGCGATAACGGCGCGGTCAGGTGAGCATTCACTTCGGCTGCGCTTTCCGCCAGCGGGTTGACCCAACTGGTTTTCAGACGCTGACGCTCGCGCTCGATGCTCTCCAGCTTCTCGTTGAAGCGCGCCCAGCGTTCGTCGTCCACCAGACCCAGCTCGCGACCCTGTTCGGTCAGGCGCAGATCGGCGTTGTCTTCGCGCAGCATCAGGCGATATTCCGCACGGGACGTAAACATGCGGTACGGTTCTTTGGTACCTAGCGTACACAGGTCGTCGACCAACACGCCGAGGTAGGCCTGATCGCGACGCGGAGCCCAGCCTTCTTTTTCGGCTGAGAAACGAGCAGCGTTCAGACCGGCCAGCAGCCCTTGCGCAGCGGCTTCTTCATAACCGGTCGTCCCGTTGATCTGGCCGGCGAAGAACAGGCCCTGGATATATTTACTCTCCAGAGTCGGTTTCAGGTCGCGCGGGTCGAAGAAATCGTACTCAATGGCGTAGCCAGGACGAACGATCTTCGCGTTTTCCATCCCCTGCATTGAGCGAACGATTTGCATTTGCACATCAAACGGCAGGCTGGTGGAGATACCGTTCGGATAAATTTCGTTTGAGGTCAACCCTTCCGGTTCAAGGAAGATCTGATGCTGGTTGCGATCGGCAAAGCGCATGACTTTGTCTTCGATCGACGGGCAGTAGCGCGGGCCGATCCCTTCAATCACCCCGGCGTACATCGGGCTGCGATCGAGGTTATTACGGATCACATCATGGGTTTTCTCGTTGGTATGCGTGATGTAGCACGGTACCTGGCGCGGATGTTGCTCGGCGGATCCCATGAACGAGAAGACCGGCATTGGGGTGTCGCCATGCTGCTGCGCCAGTACGCTGAAATCGATGGTACGGGCGTCAATACGCGGTGGTGTACCAGTTTTCAGGCGGCTTACGCGCAGCGGCAGTTCACGCAGACGGCGAGACAACGGGATCGACGGCGGATCGCCGGCGCGACCGCCGCTGTAGTTATCCAGACCGATATGGATTTTGCCGTCGAGGAAGGTCCCCACGGTCAATACCACCGATTTGGCGCGGAATTTGAGGCCCATTTGGGTCACGGCGCCAACAACGCGATCGTTTTCGACAATCAGATCTTCAACCGCCTGCTGGAAGATCATCAGATTCGGCTGGTTTTCCAGCGCAGTGCGTACTGCCTGACGGTAGAGCACGCGGTCTGCCTGTGCTCGGGTCGCTCGAACCGCTGGCCCCTTGCTGGCGTTTAGTATCCTAAACTGGATACCCGCTTGATCGATCGCTTTCGCCATCAGGCCGCCAAGCGCATCCACTTCTTTTACCAGGTGTCCCTTCCCAATGCCGCCAATCGCCGGGTTGCAGCTCATCTGCCCCAGCGTGTCGATATTGTGTGTCAAAAGCAGGGTCTGTTGACCCATTCGCGCTGCTGCCATTGCGGCCTCAGTGCCTGCATGACCCCCGCCAATGATGA
>CABUCP010000573.1 GCA_902490055.1 uncultured Klebsiella sp.
ACCAGAACATGCGTAATCGATTGCGTTCACGATTCTATGCATTTCTTGACAAAATGCTACTGAAAATCGCCCTGACGAACGATTTCTAATGAACTCTTATGAAAAAGTGTAAGTGGATAGCATCAGGCGATGAAAGCGGGGCGCCGGGCGGTCTTCCGCCCGACGTGAGCGGCTATTGCGCGCTGGCGGGCTGAATATCGTGAATACGAATAAAGCCGACTTTATCCGGCGTTACGTTCAGGCGCAGCGGGATATCGACATCGCTTGGCGCGAGGATGCTGGCCGGCGCGCTAATCAGCTGATCCTGGACGTTTACTTCCTGGTAGCTGTGGGTGGTACCGGTGATCTGTCCGGAGGCGACGGTGGCGGTAAAGGCCGGCAGCGGATCGTTGGATTCGCCCTGGATACGCAAAGTCAGGCGTGAGCCCTCGCCATCGGCCGTAATACTGCCCACCGACATGCGCAGGGTGCCGATCTGGCTCTCCAGCCGCGCCGGCGTTTTAGCATCCGGTAACAGGTAGACGCCGCTGGTGGATTTAGCATTCAGTGCGTTTGGTTTGCTGATTGAGCTGGGTCATCTCTTTGCTCAACGTACTAACGCTCTGGTTCATCTGGCGAACTTCGCTTTGCTGGGCGCAGGCGGTAAGGGTGAACAGGCTTCCGACGATAGCCAGCTGTATGTAACGTCTTGTCATGGTCAGGATTCCGTTTACAGAGGATGCTTAATGGTAGCGAAACTGGCCTGCGCCGCCATAGATCCTTTGTCTCAAAAGCTCTTTCTTTGTAGTCCGCTGACTTCAGGGTAAACTACCCTTCAGATTAACTACCTGTCAGGACGCGCCATGCATTGCCCTTTCTGTTTCGCCGTGGATACCAAAGTTATCGATTCTCGCCTGGTCGGCGAGGGCTCCTCCGTGCGTCGTCGTCGGCAGTGTCTGGTCTGCAATGAACGCTTCACGACCTTTGAGGTTGCCGAATTGGTGATGCCGCGGGTGGTGAAAAGCAACGACGTGCGCGAACCCTTCAACGAAGATAAGCTGCGCAGCGGCATGCTGAAAGCGCTGGAAAAGCGCCCGGTCAGCGCCGATGACGTCGAAATGGCGGTAAACCACATTAAAACGCATCTGCGCGGCACCGGCGAGCGTGAAGTGGCGAGCAAAATGATCGGCAACCTGGTGATGGAGCAGCTTAAAAAGCTCGATAAGGTTGCCTATATCCGCTTCGCTTCCGTCTATCGCAGTTTCGAAGATATTAAAGAGTTCGGCGAAGAGATCGCCCGTTTACAGGACTAAGCCATGCAGGACGAAATGTATATGGCGCGAGCGCTTAAGCTTGCTGCGCGCGGACGCTTTACAACCCATCCTAACCCCAACGTCGGCTGTGTGATCGTTAAAGACGGCGAAATCGTCGGCGAGGGCTTCCACTATCGGGCCGGCGAGCCGCACGCGGAAGTACACGCGTTGCGCATGGCCGGCGATAAAGCGAAAGGCGCGACCGCCTATGTCACCCTGGAGCCCTGCAGCCACCATGGCCGCACGCCGCCGTGCTGCGACGCGCTGATCGCCGCGGGCGTCGCGCGCGTGGTCGCGGCGATGCAGGATCCGAACCCGCAGGTGGCTGGCCGCGGCCTGTATCGCCTGCAGCAGGCGGGGGTTGAAGTCAGCCACGGGCTGATGATGAACGAAGCGGAAGCGCTGAATAAAGGCTTTCTGAAGCGAATGCGCACCGGATTTCCGTGGATCCAACTGAAGATGGGCGCTTCTCTCGATGGCCGGACGGCGATGGCCAGCGGCGAAAGTCAGTGGATCACCTCGCCACAGGCGCGTCGTGATGTGCAGCGCCTGCGCGCGCAGAGCCACGCCATTCTCACCAGTAGCGCAACAGTATTGGCGGACGACCCGGCATTGACCGTGCGCTGGCAGGAGCTGAGCGCCGATACCCAGGCGCTCTATCCGCAGGAGAATCTGCGTCAGCCTTTACGCATTGTCATCGATAGCCGCAACCGCGTGACGCCTGAGCACCGCATCGTGCAGCAGGAAGGAGAGGCGCTATTTGCCCGCACCCATGCCGATGAACGTTCCTGGCCTGACAACGTGCGAACTCTGCTGGTGCCAGAGCATAATGGTCACCTCGACCTCGTGCTGCTGATGATGCAGCTCGGCAAACAGCAGGTGAACAGCATTTGGGTAGAGGCGGGGCCGACGCTGGCCGGCGCTCTGCTGCAGGCCGGGCTGGTGGACGAGCTTATCGTCTATATTGCGCCTAAACTATTAGGCAGCGACGCGCGCGGTTTATGCGCGCTGCCGGGGCTTGAGAAACTGAGCCAGGCACCCCATTTCAAATTCAATGAGATACGTCAGGTTGGCCCGGATGTCTGCCTGCATTTAACGACTGCGTGATGCTTTCCTGATTATTAGGAAGCAGCGCCCAGAATATTATGATAAAATCCGCCCCCCTTGCGGGGCACATGAACCCGAAGGAAGAGTATGAACATTATTGAAGCTAACGTTGCTACCCCGGACGCTCGCGTCGCCATCACCATTGCGCGTTTCAACAACTTTATCAATGACA
>CABUCP010000574.1 GCA_902490055.1 uncultured Klebsiella sp.
CTATCGCCATGGACTATCGTGGCGATGGAGGATGAATAATGAATATTCGCGATCTTGAATACCTGGTAGCGCTGGCTGAACATCGCCACTTTCGACGTGCGGCAGATTCCTGCCACGTCAGTCAGCCCACGCTCAGCGGACAAATTCGCAAGCTGGAAGATGAACTTGGGGTGATGTTGCTGGAGCGCACCAGCCGTAAGGTTCTGTTCACTCAGGCGGGTTTGCTGCTGGTGGATCAGGCGCGTACCGTGCTACGCGAAGTAAAAGTGCTCAAGGAGATGGCAAGCCAGCAAGGGGAAACCATGTCCGGGCCGCTGCATATCGGCCTGATCCCGACGGTGGGTCCTTATCTGCTGCCGCACATAATCCCGATGCTGCATCAGACCTTCCCGAAACTGGAAATGTATCTGCATGAAGCGCAAACCCATCAGCTGCTGGCGCAGCTCGATAGCGGTAAGCTCGACTGCGCGATCCTCGCGTTGGTCAAAGAGAGTGAAGCCTTTATTGAAGTGCCGCTGTTTGATGAGCCGATGATGCTGGCTATTTATGAAGACCATCCGTGGGCGGAACGCGACCGCGTACCGATGTCGGATTTAGCCGGTGAAAAACTGCTGATGCTGGAAGATGGCCACTGCCTGCGCGATCAGGCGATGGGCTTCTGTTTTGAGGCGGGTGCGGATGAAGATACGCACTTCCGGGCGACCAGTCTTGAAACGCTGCGCAACATGGTTGCCGCCGGAAGTGGTATTACGCTGCTGCCGGCGCTAGCGGTGCCGCAGGAGCGAAAACGCGATGGCGTGATCTACATTCCGTGCATTAAGCCGGAACCACGACGCACCATCGGGCTGGTTTATCGCCCTGGCTCGCCGCTGCGTAGCCGCTATGAGCATCTGGCAGAGGCCATCCGCAGTACCATGGATGGCCACTTTGACAAGGCGTTAAAAGAGGCGGTTTAAGCCATTTAACGCCGCTACCCGATAGGCTTCCGCCATGGTCGGGTAGTTAAAGGTGGTGTTAACGAAGTACTCAATGGTGTTACCGCCGCCTTTCTGCTCCATAATCGCCTGGCCGATATGAATAATCTCGGCCGCGCGTTCGCCAAAGCAGTGGATGCCGAGGATCTCTTTCGTCTCGCGATGGAACAGAATCTTCAGCGTACCCACGCTCATCCCGACGATTTGCGCCCGCGCCAGATGTTTAAACTGCGCGCGACCCACCTCGTAAGGCACCTTCATGGCCGTCAGCTGCTGCTCGGTTTTACCTACTGAGCTGATTTCCGGAATGGTGTAAATCCCGGTTGGGATATCCTCAATCAGATGCGCGGAGGCTTCGCCTTTGATCAGCGCCTGGGCGGCGATACGCCCCTGATCGTAAGCCGCTGACGCCAGGCTTGGATAGCCGATAACGTCGCCGACGGCATAGACGTGCGGCAGGGCGGTCTGGTACATGCTGTTCACTTTCAGCTGCCCGCGGCTATCGGTCTGCAGGCCGATATTTTCCAGCGCCAGCGTATCGGTGTTACCGGTACGGCCATTGGCGTACAGCAGGCAGTCTGCTTTCAGCTTCTTACCGGACTTCAGATGCATGATCACGCCGTCATCGACGCCTTCAATTTTCTCATACTCTTCGTTGTGGCGGATAACCACGCCGCTGTTCCAGAAGTGATAGGAGAGCGAATCGGACATCTCCTGATCGAGGAACGCCAGTAGGCGATCGCGGGTGTTGATCAGATCGACCTTGACCTCCATACCGCGGAAGATCGACGCGTACTCGCAGCCGATCACCCCGGCGCCGTAAATGATCACGTGGCGCGGTTCGTGGTGCAGGCTAAGAATGGAATCGCTGTCGTAAATGCGCGGGTGGTGGAAATCGACGTCGGCCGGGTGATACGGACGCGAGCCGCAGGCGATAACGAATTTCTCAGCGGTGACCGTTTCTACGGTGCCGTCATGACATTCCAGCGCCAGCGTGTGCTCATCAATAAAGTGGGCGTTGCCCTGCAGAATTTCGCAGTGGTTGCGCTCGTAGAAACCCTGACGCATATGGGTTTGCTGGTTGATGACGCTGTCGGCATGGTTGAGGATGTCGGCGAAGGAAGAACGGAGAAGACGGGAATGGTCGCTGTAGAGGGGGTTTTGGTTAAACTCGATAATACGGCTGACGGCATGGCGAAGCGCTTTTGACGGGATGGTTCCCCAGTGGGTACAACCACCGCCGACGTTATGGTAGCGCTCGATAACGGCAACGCGAGCTCCCTGTTTCACCAGCCCCATAGCGGCGCCTTCGCCGCCAGGACCGGAACCAATTACTATTGCATCATAATCCCAAGAGTGTGACATGGCATTACTCACCTGTTTTATACACAAAATAAACACGATGATAACATTTGGCGCGCTTTAACCCAATTATCGTTGTGCTTTTTTGCGGCATAAAAGCAGAAACGGCTCATAAACAATCATTCACAATCCAGTACAAACCGATTAGTTTTAATCTCTGGTATAGTGCCGACAGGGCTATTGGAAGGATTCATACATCGTGATGGGCGTAA
>CABUCP010000575.1 GCA_902490055.1 uncultured Klebsiella sp.
GTGTGATGAAAATAACATTTCTGGTAACCCTACTTTTTGGTTTGGTCTTTGTTGCCGCGGTGAGTGCCGCAGATAAAACGTTAACGCCTCAGCAGCAGAAAATGAGCGTATGTAATACCGAGGCGGCGTCAAAGTCGCTGAAGGGTGATGAACGTAAAACCTTTATGAGCAACTGCCTGAAGAAAGATGCCTCAGCGACCGGCAAGACGCTGACGCCGCAGCAGCAGAAGATGAGCGCCTGTAGCAAAGAGGCGTCGTCGAAATCGCTGAAGGGTGATGATCGTAATAAATTTATGAGCGCCTGCTTGAAGAAATAAGCACGACGGGTGGGGGCTGCCTCACCCGTTTTGCATTTTTCCGCTATCAGGAACGGCTCAACTGCTCTGATTTTTCCATGCACTTCACCATCGCTTCGATGACCGCCGAACGGAACCCTTTTTCTTCCAGCACGCGAACTGCTTCAATGGTGGTGCCGCCAGGCGAGCACACCATATCTTTCAGCGCGCCCGGATGTTCACCGCTTTCCAGCACCATTTTCGCCGAACCCATCACCGCCTGGGCGGCGAATTTATAGGCCTGCGCGCGCGGCATACCGCCGAGCACGGCCGCATCGGCCATCGCTTCGATAAACATAAACACGTAAGCCGGCGCCGAACCGCTGACGCCAACGACCGGGTGAATCATCTGCTCGGCAATGGTTTCCGCCTGGCCGAAGCAGCGGAAGATGGTCAGCACCTCGGCGATTTCTTCCGTACTGACCAGCGCGTTAGGTGTTACCGAGGTCATGCCGGCGTTAACCAGCGACGGGGTGTTCGGCATAGCGCGAATAATTTTACGGTCGTGGCCCAGCGCGCGCGCCAGCTGCTCAAGCGTCACGCCGGCGGCGATCGAGACCACCAATGAGTCTTTATTCAGGCTGGAGGCGATATCGCTCAGCACTTTGGTCATGATCCCCGGCTTCACCGCGCCGAAGACGATATCGGCCACCTGTGCGACTTCCTGCGCGCTTTCCGCCGCATTAATGCCGTACTGGTCATGCAGGGCGGCGACTTTATCCGCCGATGGGGTATAGACCCAGATTTGCGCCGGTTGTACTTGTCCGCTGGCGATCAGGCCGCCAAGAATGGCTTTACCCATGTTGCCGCAGCCGATAAAGCCAATTTTCTTATCCATTACCTTTCCCCTCTGCATTTTTCGTTACGATCCAACTAGCTTATCATCCTGGCGCTTTTCTGGGGGAGAAAAGCAGGCGACAATGTCGCATCCCTTGCAGACGACAGGAGCCGAAATGGCGATTTGGGTTGATGCGGACGCGTGTCCGAATGTGATTAAAGAGATTTTATTCCGCGCCGCCGAGCGCACGCAGACGCCGCTGACGCTGGTCGCCAACCAGTCGTTGCGGGTTCCGCCGTCGCGTTACGTACGCGCGCTGCGCGTAGCGCAGGGTTTTGATGTTGCCGATAACGAGATTGTGCGCCTGTGCGAGCCGGGTGATTTGGTTATTACCGCCGATATTCCGCTGGCGGCGGAAGTGTTGGCGAAGGGCGGGGCGGCGCTAAATCCGCGTGGGGAACGTTACAGCGAGGCAACCATTCGCGAGCGTCTGACCATGCGTGACTTTATGGATACAATGCGGGCCAGCGGCGTACAGACCGGCGGCCCGGATAGTTTATCGCAGCGCGATCGGCAACTGTTTGCCGCCGAGCTGGAGAAGTGGCTGCTTGCGGTTAAACGCCAGCAGGATTAAACCCAGCTGTCGTCGTCGCTGCCGAAGTCGTCGTCATTGCCGAAGCCGGCGTCGAAATCGGAATCCCAGGTGTTATTATCCGCGAGGAAAGGGTCGTCCTGCTGGCGGAACGGATCCTCGGCGGCGGTATTATCCTGCGCCGGGCTGGCATCCTGCTGTTGTAGCGGCTGCTGTTCATCAATGATATTGACTATCTCCTGCGGGTGCGAGCCGCTGAACATATTGGTCAGCATGTTGCCTAACACCACGCCGCCGGCAACGCCCGCCGCGGTCTGTAGGGCGCCCGCCATAAAGCCGCCGCCGCTGCGGCCAACGGCCTGCTGCGGGGCATAGTTTTGCTGTGACGCATACTGCGGCTGTGCGTTATTTGCCTGCGGTCGACCATATTGCTCGGCTCCCGGTATCGGATCCGAGCCGCGGGACTGACCGCCACCGAACAGGCCTGACAGGAAACCGCCGCTGCTCGGTTTGGCGGCCTGCAGCTGGCTAACCTCGGCCTCCAGCGCCTGAATACGATCGTTAAGCTGTTTGATAGCCGCTTCCTGGATGAGGATCGTTTGCGCCATATAGTAAGGGGCTGCCGGCTGCTGGCTTACGTGCTGGGCAATCCGCTCCTCGGCGCTGGCGTCGCGTGATGCGCTGCGGGTCTCGGCTTCTTTCAGCCGGGAAAACAGTCCATCAATAAGGCGTAGTTCTTCAGATTGCATGATACATTCCTCTGTCACACGGGTCATTTACCGTCAGAGTGCGGCTGATGGTCGGTGTTGTAAATATGTTGCAGCGTAAAGCTGTGCATA
>CABUCP010000576.1 GCA_902490055.1 uncultured Klebsiella sp.
GGGAAAACCTGGACCTTTACCCTGCGTAAAGGCGTGCAATTCAACAGCAATAAATACTTTAAGCCTACCCGCGATTTCAACGCCGATGACGTGGTGTTTTCGGTGCTGCGCCAGCAGGACCCTAAACATCCGTATCACAACGTGTCGCAGGGAAATTATGAATATTTCCATGATGTTGGTCTCGATAAGCTGATTAAAGAGGTGAAGAAGGTCGACGATTATCACGTGCAGTTTGTGCTGAGCGAGCCGAATGCCGCGTTTCTCGCTGACTGGGGGATGGATTTCGCTTCCATTCTTTCCGCCGAATATGCCGATGCGATGCTGAAAAAAGGTACGCCGGAGTATGTTGATAGCTGGCCGATTGGTACCGGCCCGTATGCGCTTCAGCAATATAAAGTCGATTCGCAAATTCGCTATATTGCCAACCCGCACTATTGGGACGGCGAGGTGCCGACTAAACATCTGATTTTCTCCATCACGCCGAACGTCGAGACCCGCCTTGCCAAACTACAGACCAATGAATGCCAGATTATTCCGGCGCCCTCACCGGTGCAGTTCCCGGTGATTAAAGGCAATAAAGATCTGGCGCTGCACTCGGTAGAGGCGCTAAACGTTGGCTATCTGGCGTTTAACACTGAGAAAAAACCGTTTGATAATCTGCTGGTGCGCCAGGCGCTAAACTACGCCACCGATAAGCAAGCGATCGTGAAAGCGGTGTCCCTTGATTCCAGAAGCGTGGCGAAATCACCGATCCCGGCGAATATGCTGGGCTATAAGAAAGATCTGCCGGATTACGATTACAATCCGCAGAAAGCGAAAGAACTACTTAAGCAAGCGGGGCTTGAACAAGGGGCTGAAGTGACGCTGTGGTCGATGCCGGTGCAGCGTCCTTACAACCCTAACTCCAAACGTATCGCCGAAATGATTCAGAACGACTGGAGCAAAGTGGGTATCAAGGCGAAAATCGTCAGCTATGAGTGGGGTGAGTACCTTTCCGGAATGCGTAAAGGCGAACACGATAGCGCGCTGTTTGGCTGGATGTCCGACAACGGCGACCCGGATAACTTTGCCGGTACGCTGCTCAGCTGTGATAACATCAAAACCGGCTCCAACGTCGCGCGCTGGTGCGATAAGTCATATGACGCGCTGGTGAAAAAAGCGCTGCTGGTGAGCGACCCGCAGGCCCGCGCCAAACTGTACGAGCAGGCGCAGGACATTTTCTACCAGCAGGCGCCGTGGATCACTCTGGCGACGGGCAAAACTTTCTACGCCACCCGCAGTAACGTTAGCGGTTATAGCGTAAGCCTGATGGGGAGCGATTTTTCTAAAGCTAAACTGAATTAATCGGAAAGGAGAGCAGGATGGCGCATCTGGATGAGGTTATTGCCAAAGTCGATGACACGATAGCGGAAGGGGTGATTACCCATATGAACGAACTGCTGATTGCGCTCAGCGATGACGCTGAGCTGGGCCGCGAAGAGCGTTATACCCAACAGCAGCGCCTTCGTAGCGCTATCGTGCATCACGGTCGCCAGCATCATGAAGAGCAGGAAGCGCGCCGCGAGCAGTTAATTAAAGGCGGCGCGATTCTGTAAGGCCCGCCTTAAAACTGGCGCCTGGCCACTAACCAGGCGCCGACCACCAGCATTACCGCTCCGCATAATGGCCCCATCAGCGCGCGAATTGGCACGCCGTGGGCGCGAACCAGGTCAATAATCAACCCGCCAACCAACTGACTGGCCACCAGCACTGCAATCGTCGTCGCCGCGCCAACGTTTTGATAGCCGCTGATACTGGCGAAGACGAAAAACGATCCTAACAGCCCGGGGATCAGCGTCCACCATTTGACGCTCAGCGCCAGTTCCTGAAAGCCGGCCGCGCCGTGGCGCAGCAGCAAGATAGTGACAAAAATGACGATCCCCACCAGCGAATTCAACAACATGGCAATAAGTATCGTCGATGTCGATTGCGTGATGCGCACCATCAAGGTGTTTTGCAGCACCAGCCCGACGCCGGCGGCAATCAGACAGGCGAGGGTCATCGACTGGTTCATGCCTCGCCGTCCGGATCCTGTCGATCGTCAAGCTGTAGTTGCATAAAGGTGAGATCCAGCCAGCGGCCAAATTTGGTGCCGACCTGCGGCATCTGCCCGGTGATGACAAAGCCCAGCGTTTGATGCAGATGCAGCGAGGCGAGGTTCTCGGCTTCTATGCCGGCCACCATGACGTGCTTTTTCAGGCGTCGCGCTTCGTCGATTAAGGCAATCAACAGCTTACGGCCGAGGCCTTTACCCTGGTGATCGGGATGGACATACACCGAATGCTCGACGGTGTGGCGAAAACCGTCAAACGCACGCCAGTCGCCAAACGATGAATAGCCGGTAATGACGCCGTTCTCTTCACTTACCAGTACCGGATAACCGGCAAAACGGCGGGCTTCATACCAGGCAATACGGTTATCGGGATCGACGGTTTTGTCGTTCCAGATGGCTGCGGTATGCAGCACCGCGTGGTTGTAGATTTCGGCGATCGCCGCGCA
>CABUCP010000577.1 GCA_902490055.1 uncultured Klebsiella sp.
ATTAGCACACCCATGTTGGTGACTTTTATTGTTTATATTTTTGGCATGGTACTGATAGGTTTTATTGCCTGGCGTTCGACCAAGAACTTTGATGACTATATTCTCGGCGGCCGTAGCCTTGGGCCATTCGTTACCGCGCTGTCAGCCGGCGCATCCGACATGAGCGGCTGGCTGCTGATGGGGCTGCCGGGGGCTATTTTTCTCTCCGGGATTTCCGAAAGCTGGATCGCTATCGGCCTGACGCTGGGTGCGTGGATTAACTGGAAGCTGGTGGCCGGGCGGCTGCGCGTGCATACCGAAGTGAACAACAACGCCCTGACGCTGCCGGACTATTTCACCGGTCGTTTCGAAGATAAAAGCCGCGTGCTGCGCATTATCTCCGCGCTGGTGATCCTGCTGTTTTTCACTATTTATTGCGCCTCCGGCATCGTGGCTGGCGCCCGTTTGTTTGAAAGCACCTTCGGTATGAGCTATGAAACCGCGTTGTGGGCCGGTGCCGCCGCGACGATTATTTATACCTTTGTCGGCGGCTTCCTTGCCGTAAGCTGGACCGATACCGTGCAGGCCAGCCTGATGATCTTCGCGCTTATCCTCACGCCGGTTATGGTGATTGCCTCGGTCGGCGGTTTCGCCGATTCGCTGGAAGTGATTAAGCAAAAGAGCATCGAAAATATCGACATGCTGAAGGGACTGAACTTTGTGGCGATTATTTCGCTGATGGGGTGGGGTCTTGGCTATTTTGGCCAGCCGCATATTCTGGCGCGCTTTATGGCGGCGGATTCGCACCACAGCATCGTGCACGCTCGGCGTATCAGTATGACCTGGATGATCCTGTGCCTCGCGGGCGCGGTATCGGTGGGTTTCTTCGGTATCGCTTACTTCAATAACAACCCGAACCTGGCGGGGGCGGTCAATCAGAACGCCGAGCGCGTGTTTATCGAACTGGCGCAAATTCTGTTTAACCCATGGATTGCCGGGATCCTGCTGTCGGCCATTCTGGCGGCGGTCATGTCGACCCTGAGCTGCCAGCTGCTGGTCTGCTCCAGCGCGATTACCGAAGACCTGTATAAGGCCTTCCTGCGCAAAAATGCCGGTCAGAAAGAGCTGGTATGGGTTGGGCGTTTCATGGTGTTGGTGGTGGCGCTGATTGCGATTGCGCTGGCGGCTAACCCGGAAAACCGCGTACTGGGCCTGGTGAGCTATGCGTGGGCAGGCTTCGGCGCGGCGTTTGGTCCGGTGGTGCTGTTCTCGGTGATGTGGTCACGCATGACGCGTAACGGCGCGCTGGCCGGGATGGTCATTGGCGCCGTGACGGTTATCGTCTGGAAACAGTTCGGCTGGCTGGGGCTGTATGAAATCATCCCAGGCTTTATCTTCGGCAGTATCGGGATTGTGGTCTTCAGCCTGCTGGGTAAAGCGCCGTCGGCGGCAATGCAGCAGCGCTTTGCCCAAGCTGACGCGCATTATCATTCTGCGCCGCCGGTTCGCGCCACCGCGGAATAATATCGCGTCAGTGGCCAGAAACCGCAACGGCTCCCGTGAGGGAGCCGTTTTTTTACGTCGCCAGTAGGGCCCGGCGGAAAACAACTGGCGCTCAGGAGGTTATTTTGCGGCGCCTTCGTTTACCCAGTTCATAAAGATAAGGTAGCCGATGGAGAGCAGAGTAGCGCCAATGAACATGCCGAGAATGCCGTCGGTCGCCATGCCGCCCAGCGCGCCGAGCAGCACTATCGGCATTGGCGCATCAACGCCGCGGCCGAGCATTAACGGCTTGAGGACGTTATCCACCATACCGGCAACGATCAACAGAACGGTAAACATAATATTGACCGCGGTGCAGTGGTCGCCGGTCATCCACATAATGGCGATGGCCGGGGCAGTGACCAGAATCACCGGGATTTGCGCGATGCCCAGCACCAGCGCCAGCACGAAGAAAATGCCTGCTGCCGGGATCCCCGCCAGCGCAATGATAATCCCCGTCAGCAATGCCTGAATCAGCGCCACGCCGATCACGCCCTGCGCGACGGCGCGAATGGTGCCGGTGCACAGGCGGGTCAGGGCGATGCCTTTGTTTTCATCGGTAATGCGGATGGCAATTCGTTTGGCGCTGTTAGCGCCCGCCATACCCCAGGTCATAATGGCGCCGGCGACAATAAAGGAGAAGACAAAACCTAAAAGGCCGCCGCCCATGCTGGCCAGTACGCCGAGCACCAGCTTTGCCGCTTCGCCAATTTGTGCGTGATAGCTGCTCAGCACCGCGGGGAGATCCGCGGAGGCTTTCATCCAAAAAGTATACAGCTTGCCGCCGACCACCGGGATAGATGCGATATTCGCCGATGGCGGCGGCAGCGTCAGGCTGCTGCCGCTGACTTTATCAATCAGGGTGCCGGCGCTTTCGCCGAGCGAGGTCACCATGAAAATCGTTGGGATGACGATAATCAGCAGGCCGCATAATACCAGAATGGTCGATGCCAGACCCTGTCGTCCGCCAATGCGTCGGGCGATATGCTGATGTAAAGGATACAGGGTGACGGCCA
>CABUCP010000578.1 GCA_902490055.1 uncultured Klebsiella sp.
CACTCCCCCTCTCCGACCGTTTTGTTTAGCCCGCACAACTACCCAAGAAAATAATTGTACGATTTAGCCCCATCAGGTGCTATGGTGGCGCAATCGTGTTTAGTAAATTAAACAAAGACTATGAAGACGACTCCTGACTTTTCCTGTGATGTGTTAATTATCGGCAGCGGCGCTGCCGGATTATCCCTGGCGCTGCGTCTGGCGGAGCAGCATTCAGTTGCCGTATTGAGTAAAGGCCCGGTAAGCGAAGGCTCGACCTTTTATGCCCAGGGAGGGATCGCTGCCGTTTTCGATGAAACCGACAGCATCGAATCTCACGTCGAAGATACGCTGATCGCCGGGGCGGGCCTGTGCGACCGCCACGCCGTTTCCTTCGTCGCCAGTAACGCCAAACCCTGCGTACAATGGCTTATCGATCAGGGCGTGCTTTTTGACACCCAGGTGCAGGCCAATGGCGAAGAGAGCTATCACCTGACGCGTGAAGGCGGCCACAGCCACCGGCGGATCCTGCATGCCGCCGATGCCACCGGTAAAGCGGTCGAAACGACGCTGGTTGGCAAAGCGCTGGCGCATCCGAATATCACCATTCTCGAGCGCAGCAATGCGGTCGATCTGATCATCTCCGATAAGATTGGTTTACCGGGCACCCGCCGGGTGGTCGGCGCGTGGATCTGGAATCGCAATAAGGAAAAGGTAGAAACCTGCAGCGCGAAAGCCGTGGTGCTTGCCACCGGCGGCGCCGCCAAAGTCTATCAATATACCACTAACCCTGATGTCTCATCCGGCGATGGTATCGCGATGGCCTGGCGCGCGGGGTGCCGGGTAGCGAACCTCGAGTTTAACCAGTTCCACCCTACTGCGCTGTTTCATCCGCAGGCGCGGAATTTCCTCTTAACAGAAGCGCTGCGCGGCGAAGGCGCGCTGCTGAAACGCCCGGACGGTAGCCGGTTTATGCCGGACTTTGACGAGCGCGGCGAGCTGGCCCCGCGCGATATCGTTGCTCGCGCCATCGACCATGAGATGAAGCGCCTCGGCGTTGATTGCATGTATCTCGACATCAGCCACAAGCCCGAAGCGTTTATTCGCCAGCATTTCCCGATGATCTACGAAAAACTACTCGGTCTGGGCATTGATTTAACCAAAGAGCCGGTGCCTATCGTGCCTGCCGCCCACTATACCTGTGGCGGAGTGATGGTTGATGATAACGGACGCACTGACGTTGACGGCCTGTATGCCATCGGCGAGGTGAGCTACACCGGGCTACATGGCGCTAACCGCATGGCTTCGAATTCGCTGCTGGAGTGTCTGGTATACGGCTGGTCGGCAGCCGAGGATATTGCGAAACGTCTGCCGTTGGCGCTTTCGACAGCACAGCTTCCCCCCTGGGATGAAAGCCAGGTTGAGATCCCGGATGAACTGGTGGTGATTCAGCATAACTGGCACGAGCTGCGCCTGCTGATGTGGGATTATGTTGGGATTGTGCGCACGACCCGCCGTCTGGAGCGCGCCCTGCGGCGCATTACCATGCTGCAGCAGGAGCTGGACGAGTATTACGCACGCTTTCGCGTCTCCAACAATTTACTTGAGCTGCGTAACCTGGTGCAGGTGGCCGAGCTTATCGTTCGTTGCGCCATGCAGCGCAAAGAGAGCCGTGGCCTGCACTACACGCTTGACTACCCGGACACGCTGGCCGATAGCGGCCCATCGGTACTCCCGCCGCTGCTTCACATAAAGAGATAGAAATCACGGGTCAGCGCGGTAAAGCCTTCGGAATACTGCTGCTCTGGCCCGCGGACCACCAGCCGGTCACTAAAACACTCCCCGGCGCTGGGTGAGAATGCCAGCAGGACGCGATGCGGCGGACGCAGCTCCGTTTCCGCCACGTCGGTGCGTAAGCGTAGATGCCAGCCCATCGCTTTCGCCCGTTCGACAAACGCATTACCAATATCCACCGGCAGCACCACGCAGAAAAATCCCTCTTCCGTAATCAGATCCGCCGCGCAGGCGAGCAGCGTCGAATGATCGAGCGAGGTGGTATAGCGCGCCTGTTCGCGCTGTGAGGTTGCGCAAGGTACGCCCTCGGCGAAAAACGGCGGATTGCTGACGATGAGCTCGTAGCGCCGCGGCGTTGGCGGCTGCCACTGCTGGATCGGCGCCTGAGACACTGTTATGCGCCCGGCCCATTCACTGGCCGCCACGTTTTCTTGCGCCTGCGCCGCGGCCTCTTCATCCAGCTCAACCGCATCGAGCAGTACCGACTCGGCGGTACGCTGCGCTAACATTAATGCCAGCAACCCGCTACCGGATCCGATATCCAGCACGTGCTTCACCTGAGCAATCGGCGCCCAGGCGCCAAGCAAAATGCCGTCGGTACCGACTTTCATTGCGCAGCGATCGTGGGCGACAAAAAATTGTTTAAAGGTAAAACCATTGCGCGGTAGCGCAAACTTCGACTGAGACATCCTCTAAAACCTTGCTGGAAAAACTCCTGTGCTTAAGGCTATGCACAATACCGGAGAACAGATAGCCTT
>CABUCP010000579.1 GCA_902490055.1 uncultured Klebsiella sp.
AACTTGCTCAATGTAAACAAACGGTTATAGTTTAAGGAAGCGTTACAAGTTGTAACACCACGTCAGATCGGAATTAACGAGTGAATCGCCATTAAGGTAAGAGGATTCCAATGAAATTGACACCCATAGTGAAAGGCTTAGCCATTGCGGGCTTGCTGTCATCGATCAGCCTGTCGGCATGGGCGGAAGTCGCCGCGAAAGAAGCGACCGCTGCCACCAAACAAGCAAACGACGCGCTCTATAACCAACTCCCCTTCTCCGACAACACCGATTTTACCAATGCTCATAAAGGCTTTATTGCCGCACTACCGACCGAAGTGATTAAAGGCGAACAGGGTAACGTCGTGTGGGACCCGCAGCAGTACTCTTTCATTAAAGAAGGTGAAAAAGCCCCGGATACCGTCAACCCGAGCCTGTGGCGTCAATCACAGCTGATTAACATCAGCGGCCTGTTTGAAGTGACCGACGGCGTCTACCAGATCCGTAACCTCGACCTCTCCAACATGACTATCATCGAGGGTAAAGAAGGTATTACCGTCGTTGACCCGCTGGTATCAGCGGAAACGGCGAAAGTGGGCATGGATCTGTATTACAAAAACCGCGGTAAGAAACCGGTCGTCGCCGTTATCTATACCCACAGCCACGTTGACCACTACGGCGGCGTACGCGGCGTGGTTGACGAAGCGGACGTGAAGTCCGGTAAAGTAAAAATCTACGCGCCGGCCGGCTTTATGGAAGCGGCTGTAGCGGAAAACATCATGGCCGGTAACGTGATGAGCCGCCGCGCCAGCTATATGTACGGCAACCTGCTGAAACCATCAGCGACCGGCCAGGTGGGCGCAGGTCTGGGCACCACCACCTCGGCGGGTACCGTGACCCTGATTGCCCCGACCAATATCATTGATAAAGATGGGCAGAAAGAAGTCATTGACGGTCTGACCTATGACTTCATGCTGGCGCCGGGATCGGAAGCGCCATCGGAAATGCTGTGGTTCATTGAAGAGAAAAAACTGATTGAATCCGCAGAAGACGTGACGCATACCCTGCACAACACCTATTCGCTGCGCGGCGCGAAAATCCGCGAACCGCTGCCGTGGTCCAAATACATCAACGAAGCGATCGTTCGCTGGGGCGACAAAGCTGAGATTATTATGGCTCAGCACCACTGGCCGACCTGGGGCAACGAAAACGTGGTCAACCTGCTGAAGAGCCAGCGTGACCTGTATCGTTACATTAACGACCAGACCCTGCGCATGGCCAACGAAGGCCTGACCCGTGACGAAATCGCCGCCAAATTCAAACTGCCAGATAGCCTTGCCAATACCTGGGCCAACCGCGGTTACTACGGTTCCGTGAGCCACGACGTAAAAGCCACCTACGTGCTGTATCTCGGTTGGTTCGACGGCAACCCGGCAACCCTCGACGAACTGCCGCCGGAAGAAGCGGCGAAGAAATTCGTTGATTACATGGGCGGCGCGGACGCCATCATGAAGAAAGCGAAAGAGGATTACGATCAGGGTAACTACCGTTGGGTTGCGCAGGTGGTCAGCAAAATCGTCTTTGCCGATCCGAAAAACCAGGATGCGCGTAATCTGGAAGCCGATGCTCTCGAGCAGTTGGGCTATCAGGCTGAATCCGGCCCATGGCGTAACTTCTATCTGACCGGCGCGCAGGAACTGCGTAACGGCGTGGTGAAAGGCCCGACCCCGAACACCGCCAGCCCGGATACCGTGCGCGCGATGACCCCGGAAATGTTCTTCGACTATCTGGCGGTCCACATCAACGGCGAAAAAGCAGGTAAAGCGAAATCGGTATTCAATATCGATCTCGGCAACGACGGCGGTAAGTATAAGCTGGAACTGGAAAACGGCGTGCTGAACCATACCGCTAACGCGGAGGCGAAAGATGCCGATACCACTATCGCCCTCAACCGCGCCACCCTGAATAAGATCATCCTCAAAGAGGAGACTCTCAAGCAGGCGGTGGATAAAGGTGATGCGAAAATCACCGGTAACGCCGATAAGCTCAATGAAATGCTGGGCTATATGGACAAGTTCGAATTCTGGTTCGACATCGTTACGCCATAATGCACTTCTCCCGCGACCATCGGCCGCGGGAGTTTCCTCTCTATTAGTAAGCTTCCGGCAGCGGTCGATCGATAGACACCAGCTTGCCGCGCTTCATCGTGATATAGCCCCCGGCTTTCAGATCCGCCAGTACGCGGAAGACATGCGTGCGCGACAGATTAGTGCGCTTGATAATAAACAGCGCCAGGCCTTCGTTTTCCCCCTGATGGGTACTCTGGCGATAGAGATAGCGAAACAACATCGGCCTGATCGTCTGGTAGCTGGTCATCTGCCGGCGTTCGTTGTGCAGATCGATAGTAAAAATCGACATATAGGTCAGAATAGTTGCCAGCTCCTGCACGCGTTCAGGGCCGCCTTGCAGGAAAATTTGGTCAAAGACGGCATAGGATACCCTAATCCGCTTACCGCCGCGCTGGATGTTCTTAAAAATCGAA
>CABUCP010000580.1 GCA_902490055.1 uncultured Klebsiella sp.
AATTAATTAAAGAATCCCGTGAAAATTGTCAATAATTTCCAGAAATCTAAAACGCACAAAACAACAAATCAGCGCGCCGGAAAAATAAAATCGCTAATAAGCCGTTATAATTACATCAGGTAATTAAAACGGCTTATTAGTAGTTTGGCGAAAATTAAATCAATTGCGTTTTGCGCAGCGCCATATAGTCCAGAATCGCACCGAGTAAAATGCCGCCAATTGCGGTCAACGCGGCGACTTCCAGCAGGCCTGGCAGGAAGGAGAAAGAGGTGTAATCCAGCGCATTCAGCGCCAGCAGCAGCAGCCATACCGCCAGCATCAGACAACCCACGGCAAGGATAAGCAGCGCCAGGGCGTAAGTCTGCGGGTATTGCGTGCGCGGTAAGAAGCTTTCCGTTCGTTGGGTATACTCCAGCGTGCGCCGGCACAATAGCAGGAGCAAAATCCCCGGCACCGCGGCAACGACGGAGAAAAGATAAAACGTCGGCCAGCCGTTCGCTTCGACAAACCAGCCGGCAATCGGGCCAACGTAAACGCGGCCTACTGCTGATAACGCCGAGAGCAGAGCAAACTGAGTGGCGGAAAACGACTTGTTACACAGCGTCATTAACAGCGCGACAAATGCCGCGGTGCCCATTCCGCCGCAGAGGTTTTCAAAGAACACCGCCGCCGCCATCGAATAAATATGTTTATCGGTCACCGACAGCAGCCAGTATCCGGCGTTGGATGCCCCCTGCAGCACGCCAAAGATCAGCAGAGCGCGGAACAGCGTCAGGCGCTGCATCAGTACGCCGCCGTATAGTGCGCCGACAATAGTAGCGAACAGGCCCAGCGTTTTATTGACCATCCCGACTTCACCGGCATCGAAGCCGACGCCGCGGATCAGGAAGGTGGTGGTCAGGCTCATGGCGAACGCGTCGCCGAGCTTATAAAGGACAATCAACAGCAGGATAAGCCAGGCGTTGTTGCGGCCGAAAAAATCGCGCAGCGGCGCGGCGACGGCCTGCTCAAGCGATTTGGGGACGGGAATAACGTCGCTGGGCTCCGGCGCCAGCAGCGTGGCGATAATGCATGGAATGAGCAGCACGGCCATCAGCCAGTACATCCCCTGCCAGCCAAGCCAGCGGTCGGCCAGCCACAGCGCCAGCCCGCCGGAAACCAGCATCCCGAGGCGATAACCGAGTACGCTTATCGCCGCGCCTGCGCCGCGCTCTTCCGCCGGGAGGACGTCGGTTTTCCAGGCATCAAAGACGATATCCTGCGACGCGGAGCAGAAAGCGATGACCACCGCCAGCGCCGCCATCCAGCGCAGCTGCGTTGTAGGCTCAAGGAAACCCATGGCGGCAATGGCGATCAGTAGCGCTATCTGTGTCGTCAGCAACCAGCCGCGGCGGCGGCCTAAAAACGGCGGCGTGTAGCGGTCCATTAACGGCGACCACAAGAATTTAAATACGTAAGCCTGACCGACGAGAGAGAAGAAGCCGATGGTTTTTAAATCGATATTTTCAACGGTCATCCACGCTTGCAGCGTGCCGGAAGTCAGGGCGAGAGGTAAACCAGAAGCAAAGCCAAGGATCAGCAAAATGGCTGATTTAGGCTGCTGAAAAATACGTAAATAGTGATTGGACATGGCATATAGAGCAGACCCGGCGTGAGACCGGGCCTGCTAATTAATTAACGAGCGTTTTGTTTAATGAAGTCGTGAATACTGGTGTCCTGCGCCATGTCGGCGATGGTATCAGTCAGCACGCTGTTAACCGCATTAGCAATGTTCTGGTTGGAAGCCTGGAAAGCGCCTTCAACGGAGTAGTTGGCGCGATAGTTTTTGGTCATCTTAGTACCGTTGGCGGCGGTAGCGATAATGGCGATATCCGCTTTGGTAGAGATGTTGTAACGCACGTTGCCCTGAGAGACATCGGCGTACAGGTTATTGACGATGATCTGCAGGTCGACGGCGCCGTTCGGGCCAATCATATAGCCACGCGCGGTCATCTGCTTCTCAAGCACTTCCTGCAGCAGGAAGCGCAGATCGCGGGAGGCGGTCAGGGTAACCAGCTGGTTGTTGCGGGTCACTTTCGCCAACGCCTGATCGCTACGCTGGTCGGCGCCGTTGATGCTGACGGTGACGCCCATCAGGCTCGGATCCTGCTGCGGCAGGGTGATTTTCGGCGATACTTCAATAGTCGTCGGCGGGGTAGCGCATCCTGCGAGTACAAACATCGCGACCAACGGGAATAAAATCTTCTTCAGCATGTTCAGGGTCTCAACGCACGGTGTTGTTATACCCGTCATAATTCAGGTTTCAGGCGCCGCGCGGTACGGCGGGCGTTTTTTTCTGCAACTCGAAGTAGTTAGGGTGTTTAAGGGAAATTCCCGCCATCATAACATCGCCAACGGCGAGGGGAAGTGGCTACGAGTGGAAAATCATCGTGTCGTGCGTTTTATGACCTCGTCCCATTTCCGGTGGCGATTTGGCCGGGAGATATCAGTAAACCTGATACTTTTGCGTGAAAATATCAG
>CABUCP010000581.1 GCA_902490055.1 uncultured Klebsiella sp.
TTCTCCTACGCCCTGACCGGCGCGTTGGTGATCGTCACCGGGATGGTGATGGGAAACATCGCAGATTATTTCCATCTGCCGGTGTCCAGTATGAGTAACACCTTTACCTTCCTCAATGCCGGTATTCTGATTTCTATCTTCCTCAATGCATGGTTGATGGAAATCGTGCCGCTGAAAACCCAGCTGCGCTTCGGCTTTATCCTGATGCTGTTGGCAATCGCCGGGCTGATGTTCGGCCACAGCCTGGCGCTGTTCTCCGCCTCTATGTTCGTACTCGGGCTGGTCAGCGGGATCACCATGTCGATTGGTACTTTCCTGATTACCCACATGTACGAAGGCCGCCAGCGCGGCGCGCGTCTGCTGTTTACCGACTCCTTCTTCAGCATGGCGGGAATGATCTTCCCGATGGTTGCCGCAGTCCTGCTGGCGCGCAGCATCGAGTGGTACTGGGTATACGCCTGTATCGGCCTCGTCTACGTAGCCATCTTTGTGCTGACCTTCGGCTGCGAATTCCCGGTGCTCGGCAACAAAGCGCAGGCGGAAAACAGCCAGCCGGTAGTGAAAGAAAAATGGGGCATCGGCGTGCTGTTCCTCTCCATCGCCGCGCTATGCTACATCCTCGGTCAGTTGGGCTTCATTTCCTGGGTGCCTGAATATGCCAAAGGCCTCGGCATGAGCCTCGGTGATGCCGGTAAGCTGGTCAGCGATTTCTGGATGTCCTACATGATCGGCATGTGGTCATTCAGCTTCATCCTGCGCTTCTTTGACCTGCAGCGTATCCTGACCGTACTGGCGGGCCTGGCGACGGTGCTGATGTATCTGTTCATCAACGGTTCGCCGGAGCATATGCCGTGGTTCATCCTGACCCTTGGCTTCTTCTCCAGCGCCATTTACACCTCGATCATCACCCTGGGATCGCAGCAGACTAAAGTCGCTTCACCGAAGCTGGTTAACTTCATTCTGACCTGCGGCACCATCGGCACCATGCTGACCTTCGTGGTCACCGGGCCGATCGTTGCCGCCAGCGGCCCTCTGGCGGCGCTGCACACCGCTAACGGCCTCTACGCCGTAGTGTTCGTGATGTGTCTGATCCTCGGCTTCGTCTCCCGCCACCGCCAGAACGCGTCGGCGCACTAAGCCTTAGGCCCCTTTGTTTCGGCAAAGGGGCTGTTTTTAGTAAAGAACAATTCCTCTCCGCCTTTGTCCGTTTGGATCCACGTCTGCGCCAGCTGCGTTGTCGCAATCACCCTTCCCTGACGAATCGACCAGCGTACCGGTACCTGGCAGCGCACCGCCTCAAAGCCGTTCTCCGCCGGCAAGATCACCAGATTGGCCGGATTGCCTGTGGCAATGCCGTAATCGCTAAGACCAAAGGCTCTGGCGCTATTGTCGGTAATGAGCTGCAGGCTATCGTTAATTTGCTGATAGCCCATCAGTTGGCAAACGTGCAGCCCCATATGCAGCACCTGCAGCATGTTGCCGGTGCCCAGCGGATACCACGGATCGAATACGTCATCATGGCCGAAGCAGACGTTAATGCCTGCGGCCATTAATTCTTTCACCCGCGTCACGCCGCGCCGCTTCGGATAGTCGTCAAACCGCCCCTGCAGATGAATGTTGACCAGCGGATTAGCGACGAAGTTAATGCCCGAGAGTTTCAACAGGCGGAACAGCCGCGAAGTATAGGCGCCGTTATAGGAGTGCATCGCGGTCGTATGGCTGGCGGTCACCCGGGGGCCAATTCCCTCTTTTAACGCCAGCGCGGCGACCGTTTCGACAAAGCGCGACTGTTCGTCGTCAATCTCATCACAGTGGATATCCAGCAGGCGCTGGTATTTCTGCGCCAGGCGGAAGGCGATATGCAGCGACTCCACCCCATATTCACGGGTAAATTCGAAATGCGGGATCGCCCCGACCACATCCGCGCCCAGCTGTAACGCCTCCTCCAGCAACCCCTCACCATTGGGGTAGGATAAAATCCCCTCCTGGGGGAAGGCGACTATCTGCAAATCCACCCATGGCGCTACCTCTTGTTTGACTTCAAGCATCGCCTTTAGCGCGGTCAAGGATGGGTCGGAAACATCGACATGGGTACGAACAAACTGGATACCGTTGGCAATTTGCCAACGCAGGGTCTTCCACGCTCGAGCCTTTACATCGTCATGACTCAGCAGCGCTTTGCGCTCGGCCCAGCGCTCGATCCCTTCGAACAGCGTCCCGGATTGATTCCAGTTCGGCTCTCCCGCCGTTTGCGTGGTATCGAGATGAATATGCGGTTCGATAAACGGCGCAATAGCTAGCCCCCCGCGTGCGTTAAGCACTTCGTAGCTTTCGCCGTGCGCCGCTCCCATCGGCGTAATATCGCCGAATCTTCCTTTATCAATTGCGATTTGCCACAGTCCTTCCCTGGCTGGCAGGTGGACGTTCTGAATTAACCATAGCGGCGTTGTCGACATTTCTCGCTCTCCTGAACATTGCTGAATTCTTCTGCTGATTTTGTACATAAAAAGAGCA
>CABUCP010000582.1 GCA_902490055.1 uncultured Klebsiella sp.
TTCAACGATTGCATGAGGCTTGTCATCAATCTCAAGGCCCCTGAACGGGGCCTTGGTTTTATTTTTGGTCAGGCAACGCGTAGGCGATGATGTAATCACCGCGATCCGGCGACTGACGCGCGCCGCCGGCATTGATGATGATGTACTGTTTGCCGGTTTTTGGCGAAACGTAAGTCATCGGGCCGGACTGACTGCCTACCGGCAGGCGAGACTTCCAAATCTCTTTACCGTTGGCGGTATCGAAGGCGCGCAGATAGAAATCCTGCGTACCGGCGAAGAACAGCAGGCCGGACTGGGTCGAAAGGGAAGCCCCGAGGGTTGGCATACCGATAGGGATCGGCATGTGCATGCGAATCCCCAGCGGGCCAGTATCCTCGACCGTACCGACCGGAACCTGCCACACCAGCTTACCGCTTTTCAGATCGACGGCTGACATGGTGCCGAACGGCGGTTTCTGGCACGGGATCCCCAGCGGCGACAGGAAGCGTTCGCGCATGGCGCCATACGGTGTCCCCTCCATTGGCACGATGCCCATTTCGATTCCGCTGGCGTCCTTCGCTACTTTTTCCCGTGGAACCATGTAGTTTGCCAGTCCCAGGCGCATATCGTTGACGAACATCAGGCCGTTATTGGGGTCAACAGAGACGCTGCCCCAGTTCATTCCGCCCAGCGAGCCTGGATACTGCAGGGAACGGTCTTCGCCCGGCGGGGTAAAGACGCCCTGGTGGCGCATCTCTTTGAACTGAATACGGCACAGCAGTAGGTCAACCGGCGTTGCCCCCCACATATCCGACTCTTTCAGCGTTTCGTTGCCGATCATCGGCATGCCAACGGAATACGGCTGCGTTGGAGAATAGCGCTCGCCTTTAATATTACCCGCCGGAACCGGACGCTCTTCCACTTTGGCGACCGGTTCGCCCGTTGCGCGGTTAAGCATGAAGATCATGCCCTGCTTGCTGGTTTGTACCAGCACCGGGGTGGTGCCGCCTTTCCCATCCGGCAGGTCGTACAGCAGCGGTTGCGAAGGCAGGTCGAAGTCCCACAGATCGTGATGGGTAGTCTGGAAGTGCCAACGTACCTTGCCGGTGGTGGCATCAACCGCAACGATCGAGGAACTGTATTTATCATCCAGCGCGGTGCGTTCGCCGCCGAAGAAGTCAGGGGTGGCGTTACCGGTTGGCAGATAAATAAGATTCAGTTTGGCATCGTAAGACATCGCCGACCAGACGTTCGGCGTCCCGCGAGTATAGGTCTGGCCTTCCGGCGGAACGCCGGTGAGTTCAGGATTACCCGGATCCCAGGCCCAGGCCAGTTTACCGGTATGCACGTCATAGGCACGTACCACGCCCGGAGGCTCGCCGGTGGAGAAGTTGTCCGCCACGCGTCCGCCAACGACGACGACATTACCGGCAACCAGCGGGGTAGAGGTCTGCTGGTAATAGCCCGGCTTGATTTCGCCCATGCCGACGCTAAGGTCGACAGTACCGTGTTCACCAAATGATTCACAGCGCTTGCCGGTATCGGCATCGATAGCGATCAGACGCGCATCGGTGGTAGGCAGGAACAAGCGGCGCGCGCAGGCGGCCGGTTGCGTTGCGGCGGCGGCATCGGCCTGCGCCTGGCTATCCTCGTAGTAGCCTAAACCGCGGCAGCGCTGCCAGTTTGGCGCGGTCGCTTTGGCATCATAGCGCCATTTCTCTTTACCGGTATCGACATCCAGCGCCAGTACCTTGCTGTAAGGCGTACAAACATACAGCGTGTCGCCAATCTGCAGCGGCGTGTTCTGATCTTCAGCACCGGAACCGTTACTCTGTGGAATATCGCCGGTGTGGGCAATCCACGCCACCTGCAGCTGGTTGATATTCTGCTTGTTGATTTGATCCAGCGCGGCGAAACGATCGCCATGGGTAGTATTTCCCCAGTGCTCCCAGTTTTTCTGTTCTTCGCCCGGCTGCACCGGTTTTACCGGCACCGCTTCGCTGGCGCTGACCAGCGGCTGGGATTTAAACATCCAGCCAAAACTGACCAGTAGTACAACGGCAAGCAAACCCGCCAGAGTAAAGGCTGCGCCTTTTTTTGCCGGTTGTTGGGAAAAGAAAGGCCAGACGAGGGCGCACAGGAACGCCAGCACGCCGAGGGCGAACAGGCGAGAGAACAGCGGCCAGTAGGTCCAGCCTGCATCGCTTATCGCCCAGATAATTGAAGCCACAAAGGCGATGGCATAGAGAAGTATGCCGCCGCGTCGATTGCGGAAGATAAGCAGGGAGGCGATAACCATCACCAACCCCATGATCGCGAAATACCAGGTGCCGCCGACGCTTGCCAGCCTGGCGCCTAAAATACCGATAGCCAGACCGATGATAAGCATCAGTCCGGCGAGTAGCCACTGCAGGATCCGGGGGAATCCGCGCGGCACGTTGCCCGTAGCCATATTGTCTCCTTAACCACCCCTTGCCAGGCGTGTACCAAATGAATCAAAGGCAAACTTAATTTGCTTTTGAGTGAAGCATT
>CABUCP010000583.1 GCA_902490055.1 uncultured Klebsiella sp.
ATAATTCCCCGTCATATTTCTCGCCGCATGGCATTTCCCTTCGTCAGGCGGCAACAAATGAGTAGCATAACGATGAGTCTGAACCTGGTAAGTGAACAATTACTGTCGGCAAATGGCCTGAACCATCAGGACCTGTTTGCCATTCTTGGCCAACTGGCCGAGCGCCGTCTGGATTACGGCGATCTTTATTTTCAGTCGAGCTATCACGAATCCTGGGTTCTGGAAGACAGCATCATTAAAGATGGTTCGTACAATATCGATCAGGGCGTCGGCGTCCGCGCGGTCAGCGGCGAGAAAACCGGCTTTGCCTATGCTGACCAAATTAGCAAGCTGGCGCTCGAGCAGAGCGCGCAGGCGGCGCGGACCATCGTTCGCGACCATGGCGATGGCAAAGTTCACACCCTCGGCGCGGTAGAATACAGCGCGCTCTATACCAGCGTCGATCCACTGCAGAGCATGAGCCGCGAAGAGAAGCTGGATATCCTGCGCCGCGTCGATAAAGTGGCGCGGGCCGCTGACAAGCGCGTGCAGGAAGTTTCCGCCAGCCTCAGCGGCGTCTATGAACTGATCCTGGTTGCCGCGACAGACGGCACCCTGGCAGCGGACGTGCGTCCGCTGGTACGTCTCTCTGTTAGCGTGCTGGTGGAAGAAGACGGTAAACGCGAGCGCGGCGCCAGCGGCGGCGGCGGGCGTTTTGGTTATGATTATTTCCTCGCGCCGCTGGATGGCGACGTGCGGGCGGATGTCTGGGCCCGCGAAGCGGTGCGCATGGCGTTAGTGAATCTGTCGGCGGTGGCCGCGCCAGCAGGAATGCTGCCGGTGGTCCTCGGCGCGGGCTGGCCCGGCGTGCTGTTGCATGAAGCGGTTGGTCACGGACTGGAAGGCGACTTTAACCGTCGCGGTACTTCGGTCTTCAGCGGCCACATGGGCGAGTTAGTTGCTTCTGAGCTGTGTACCGTCGTGGATGACGGCACCATGGCCGATCGTCGTGGTTCTGTCGCAATTGATGACGAAGGTACCCCGGGTCAATATAACGTGCTGATCGAAAACGGCGTCCTGAAAGGCTACATGCAGGATAAGCTGAATGCGCGACTGATGGGCGTCGCGCCGACCGGTAACGGCCGTCGTGAATCCTATGCGCATCTGCCGATGCCGCGTATGACCAATACCTATATGCTGGCAGGGAAATCGACGCCGCAGGAAATTATCGAGTCGGTTGATTACGGTATCTATGCGCCGAACTTCGGCGGCGGCCAGGTGGATATCACCTCCGGTAAATTCGTCTTCTCGACCTCGGAAGCCTATCTGATTGAAAAAGGTAAGGTGACTAAGGCGGTTAAAGGGGCGACGCTGATTGGTTCCGGTATTGAAGCGATGCAGCAGATTTCGATGGTCGGCAACGATCTGAAACTGGATAGCGGCGTTGGCGTGTGCGGTAAAGAAGGGCAGAGCGTGCCGGTCGGCGTTGGCCAGCCAACGCTGAAAGTCGATAATCTTACCGTCGGCGGTACCGCCTGATAAATCCCCCGTTCCCGGCGGCGCGCCGCTGCCGGGACCTCAATTAACGGGCCATCCCGCGCCCGTGCATCCCCTGATAGATCTTCGCCACTTCGACAAAATACTCGGTGAGATAATTAATACAGACCTGCACCTTCAGCGGAAGTTTGTCCTTTTCGGTATACAGGGCGTAGACCGGACGGGGATCCGACTGGTAGCTAGGCAGCAGGATCTCCAGTTCTCCGCGGTTGATCTCATCGATCGCCCACATCAGCGGAACATAAGCTACCCCGACGCCGGCGCGTAGCCAGCGGATCAGGGTCATCGGATCGTTGGTGACAAAGCGCCCTTCCGGGATCAGGCGGGTGGAAATTCCCTCTGGAGCAATAATTTCGAACTCGTTATCCGGCCGCACGCTGTATTCCAGCCACGAGTGGCTGGCAAGATCCGCCGGTTTTTCCGGACATCCCGCTTGTTGGAGGTAGCTTTTTGCCGCGCAAAGCACCATCGGCATTGAACCTAACCGCCGTGAAAAGAGGCTGGAGTCCTGTAGCGCGCCGACGCGAATGACCACGTCGAGACCATCGGCTATCAGATCGGGGGCGGGGATACCGGTCACCAGGTTGATGGATAATCCCGGATATTCTTTGAGCATTTCGGCGGTTATGCGCGCCAGCACATTTTGTGCCATAGTTGAAGAGCTACCGATGCGCAGCGTGCCGATGGGCGTATTGTTGAACGCATACAACTGCTCGTGGACATCCTGTGCTTCAAAGAGCATGCGCCGGCAGCCCTGGTAGTATATTTTACCCGCTTCGGTTAGGCCCAGGCTGCGGGTGCTGCGGTTGAGCAGCTTGACCTGCAGCTCGTCTTCCAGTTTGGCGACGGTCTGGCTGATAGATGAAACGCTCATCTGGAGCTGGCGTGCGGCGGCGGTAAATGAGCCCTGCTCAACCACTTTCGCAAACACCGACATACGTTTTAGTCGTTCC
>CABUCP010000584.1 GCA_902490055.1 uncultured Klebsiella sp.
CCTTTCAGAACATTTACCTGAGACGATTACTCTTCGTCTTCGGCGATGTCGTCGTCAGCGTCGTTTTCCGGCGCAATATCATCATCGCCTTCCGCTACGCTGCCGTCGATGGCATCCAGTTCTTCGTCATCAACCGGTTCCGCAACGCGCTGCAGGCCCACGACGTTTTCGTCTTCCGCAGTACGGATCAGAATCACGCCCTGAGTGTTACGGCCAACGATGCTCACTTCGGAGACGCGGGTACGCACCAGGGTGCCCGCATCGGTGATCATCATGATCTGGTCACAATCATCAACCTGCACCGCGCCAACCACGGAACCATTACGCTCTGTGACCTTGATAGAGATAACGCCCTGAGTCGCACGCGACTTGGTCGGATACTCTTCCGCCGAGGTACGTTTACCGTAACCGTTTTGCGTCACGGTCAGGATTGCGCCTTCGCCGCGAGGAATAATCAGCGACACTACGCTATCTTCACCCGCCAGCTTAATACCACGTACGCCGGTGGCGGTACGGCCCATCGCGCGAACGGCATCTTCTTTAAAGCGCACCACTTTACCGGCGGCGGAGAACAGCATGACTTCGTCCTGACCGGAAGTCAGATCCACGCCGATTAGTTCATCGCCTTCGTTCAGGTTGACGGCGATGATGCCGGCAGAACGCGGACGGCTGAACTCGGTGAGCGCCGTTTTCTTCACGGTACCGCTGGCGGTCGCCATGAAGACATTGACGCCCTCTTCGTACTCGCGAACCGGCAGGATCGCGGTGATACGCTCATCGGCTTCCAGCGGCAGCAGGTTGACGATTGGGCGGCCACGCGCGCCGCGGCTGGCTTCCGGCAACTGGTAAACCTTCATCCAGTACAGACGACCGCGGCTGGAGAAGCAGAGGATCGTGTCGTGGGTGTTGGCCACCAGCAGGCGGTCGATAAAGTCTTCTTCTTTAATACGCGCGGCTGATTTACCTTTACCGCCGCGACGCTGGGCTTCGTAGTCGGTAAGCGGCTGGTACTTCACGTAGCCCTGATGCGAAAGGGTCACGACAACATCTTCCTGGTTGATCAGGTCTTCGATGTTGATATCGGCGCTGTTAGCGGTAATTTCGGTACGACGCGCGTCGCCAAACTGTTCACGGACCAGCTCAAGCTCTTCGCGGATAACTTCCATCAGACGATCGGCGCTGCCCAGAATGTGCAGCAGTTCAGCAATCTGATCCAGCAGCTCTTTGTACTCGTCGAGCAGTTTTTCGTGCTCAAGGCCGGTCAGTTTCTGCAGACGCAGATCCAGAATCGCCTGAGCTTGCTGCTCGGTCAGATAGTACTGACCGTCACGCACGCCAAACTCCGGCTCCAGCCATTCCGGACGCGCGGCGTTATCGCCCGCACGTTCCAGCATCGCCGAGACGTTGCCCAGATCCCATGAACGCGCGATTAAGCCCGCTTTTGCTTCCGCCGGCGTCGGCGCGCGGCGAATCAGCTCGATAATCGGATCGATGTTGGCAAGCGCAATCGCCAGCGCTTCAAGGATGTGAGCGCGATCGCGCGCTTTGCGCAGTTCGAAAATGGTACGACGCGTCACGACTTCGCGGCGGTGGCGAACAAACGCGGCGATAATGTCTTTCAGGTTCATGATCTTCGGCTGACCATGGTGCAGCGCAACCATGTTGATGCCGAAGGAAACCTGCAGCTGGGTCTGGGAGTAGAGGTTATTGAGAACCACTTCACCCACCGCATCGCGTTTCACTTCAATAACGATACGCATCCCGTCTTTATCGGACTCATCGCGCAGCGCGCTGATACCTTCAACGCGTTTGTCTTTCACCAGCTCGGCGATTTTCTCAATCAGGCGCGCTTTGTTCACCTGATACGGAATTTCGTGCACGATAATGGTTTCGCGACCGGTTTTAGCGTCGGCTTCGACTTCCGCGCGCGCGCGGATATAAACCTTGCCGCGGCCGGTGCGGTAGGCTTCTTCAATACCGCGACGGCCGTTGATGATTGCGGCGGTCGGGAAATCCGGACCCGGAATGTGTTCCATCAGCCCTTCAATGCTGATGTCTTCGTTATCGACATACGCCAGGCAACCGTTGATCACTTCCGTCAGGTTATGCGGCGGAATGTTGGTCGCCATACCTACGGCGATACCGGAAGAACCGTTCACCAGCAGGTTAGGAATTTTGGTCGGCATAACGTCAGGGATTTTCTCCGTGCCGTCATAGTTGTCGACGAAATCAACCGTTTCTTTTTCAAGATCGGCCATCAGCTCGTGGGCGATTTTCGACATACGGATTTCCGTATAACGCATCGCTGCGGCGGAGTCGCCATCGACAGAACCAAAGTTACCCTGGCCATCTACCAGCATGTAACGCAGGGAGAATGGCTGCGCCATACGTACGATGGTGTCATAAACGGCGGTATCACCATGCGGGTGGTATTTACCGATGACGTCGCCAACAACACGGGCTGATTTTTTATAGGCTTTGTTCCAG
>CABUCP010000585.1 GCA_902490055.1 uncultured Klebsiella sp.
TACGCTTTGATAAATAATAGCCGACATTTAGCAGCCATTATTCGCTATTATTCTTTAAGAGGTTGCCATTCGGCGCATCGCACAGTGATAAGCGCCATTGCGTACCGAAGCGCGAAGCACCCGCGCGACGCCGTTGACTGCGACTCTGGCAGTTCGGCGCTGCAGCGGATTGATCGGTATCGCCAGCATTTCCTGCGCCCACGGCGGCAGGAGATCGATTCCGGCAACCATCATCCAACGCCCTACCGGCTGGCTTAAACGTCCGGGCAGGCGCGTAGCGAGCAATACCTGAGCAACCTCCCGGGTACGTTCATCGCAGCGCAGCTGCGGGCGCATATCCTGTAGATATTCCGCCACCTGACGCGGCGTTTGCGGAATATCTTCCGCGCCCAGACGCCGGGCGATTTCCGCTGCTTCACGGTAATACTGTTCCTGACGCGCGGTGCTAACCACCGTCCGTTTATAGCGCAAATGAGAAGCCATAAAACTGCTGCACTCAGCCACGTGTACCCAGGTTAAAAGCGCCGGGTCGCTGGCGCGATACGGTGTGCCATCCTGATCAACACCGCTGATTCGCTGATGGATCCCCTGCACTTTGCTAATCAACCTTTCGGCATCATCCGTTGTGCCGAAGGTGGTTGCGGAGATAAATTGACTGGTGCGGCGCAGGCGACCAAAGATGTCCTCGCGAAATCGTGAATGATCCCACACCCCGGCCAGCGCCAGCGGATGCAGCATCTGCAATAACAGCGCGCTAATGCCGCCGCACAGCATCGAGGTGAAATCACCGTGCACCTGCCAGATTGCCGACTGTGGGCCAAATAGCCCCGGTTCTCCTTTCGGGTTTTCGAAATCGATCTCTTTTAATGCCATCCCGGTTAAGCCCAGGACCTGTGATTCAATCATGCCGCGTATGCCGATCATTGCGTAATCCGTCGCTATCAATAACCAATCCAACATACCATTATTCACCGTGAGGGGCATTTGCCTTCAGTGACTTTAAGACGCGGGCGTGCCCGCTTTCGCGGGCACAAAATCGGTTAGGCGTTGAGTTGATAGTCGAGGGAGATATCGGCGTTCAGGACTTGAGACACCGGACAGCCGGCTTTGGCTTTTTGAATAATCGGATCAAAGACCGCTTTATCAACGCCCGGCAGTACGATATTGCTTTGCAGCGCGATCTTAGTGATGGCGAAACCGCCGCCGCTTTTATCCAAAGTAACCACCGCCACGGTATCGATCGAGGTTGCCGTGTAACCTTCTTCGCCGAGCATCAAAGACAGCGCCATCGAGAAGCAGGCGGCATGAGCCGCGCCGATCAGTTCTTCCGGATTGGTTCCTTTCACCCCTTCAAAACGGGTATTAAAACCATAAGGCTGTTGGTTGAGCGCGCCGCTTTCCGTTGAGACGGTGCCTTTACCGCTTTTCAGATCCCCTTCCCAATGCGCCTGACCTTTCTTATGAATTGCCATCGTTTCACTCCTTTTTGACGTTAAAGGAGTAAGTATAGACGTCTTACAGCAACGTCTAGCTCGTCTGCGCCAACTGTTGCTGAATCGCCTCGAGGAATAACGGCAAGGCGCTGGGCTGATAATCGCGCGACAAATAGATGCCATAGACGTTAAGGGATTTCGGCGTATAGCCCGGCAGCACCGGTTTTAGCGCCCCGCTATTCAGGGCGCGCTGGGCTTCCAGCTCCGGCAACATCGCGATACCGCAGCCGGCTACCGCCGCCTCCAGTAACAAAGAGGAGATCCCGGCACTAAGATTACCGGAAACGGCCACCGAAACCGCCTCGCCCTGCGGGTCGGTAAACTGCCAGGTCGGCGAGGCGAAATGGCTATAGTGCAGACAGTTATGCCGGGCAAGTTCCTGCGGCGTATTGATCTGACCATGGTGTTGCAGCCAGCGCGGCGAAGCGCAGAGCACCGAGCGGCAAACCCCGAGGCGGCGGGCTATCGCCCCCGGCTCCGGGTTATCGGTAATGCGGATCGCGACATCAATTCGTTCGCCGATCAGGCTAACCGGGTGGTTATTGATATCGAGTTCAAGGCGAAGCTGCGGATAGCGGGCGAGAAATTCCGGCAGCAGCGGCGACAGCAGTTGCATGGCGGTAAAATGTGCGCAGGCGACTCGCAGCGTGCCGCTCGGCACCGCGCGTTCCGTTTGTCCGGCAATTTCGTCCGCCAACTGCGTCAGGCTGCGCGTTTTCTGTAAGACCTTTTCACCTGCGCTGGTTAAGGTCAGTTTGCGCGTCGAACGGTGAATTAAGCGAGTGCCGGCCCAGTGCTCCATCTGCTCCAGATAGCGGCTCACCATCGGCCGCGACATCCCCAGCGCTCTGGCCGCCGCACTCAAACTGCCCAGCTCGCATATCCGCATATACACCTGCGCGGCGATAACTCGATCCATATCCGTATCCATCTGCACGTTTTATGAAACTCAGCATCTCTTTTTTCAGGAATTTTCGCAAATCCAGATT
>CABUCP010000586.1 GCA_902490055.1 uncultured Klebsiella sp.
AATTGCAGTTTGTTGCTGATTGATTTTGCTGATTGCCGGGGCGGGTGGCGAGAGGATTTACACAGGCTGACACTATATATGTTTTGCTTACCCTGTCGGGCTTACGGGCAGAATAGGGCATTCTGCCCGCTGTGGGGATAATGCGTTATTTTGCCCCGTTTGCCGCGGTATCGAGATGAACCACCGGATTTTCGGCAAACAGATAGCGATCGGCATTGAATTCAAAGTCATCGCTGGTTTCGTTGAATAGCATCAGCTTGGTGTTTTCCAGATGCTGCCACATCGCCAGCTTCGCGGCGTGCGGGTCTTTGCGGATCAGCGCCTTGAGGATCTGGTCATGATCGTCGCACCAGTTGTCGACGGTACGCAGGTCGATATGATCGTGCAGCTTTTTCCAGTACGGGTTATGTACGCGCTGGGTCCACATTTTCTCAACGATGGCGGCGAGGGCGGTATTCTGGGTGGCCAGTGCGACCTGTACGTGGAACTGCAGGTCCCATTCGGAATCGCGGAAGCACTTCTCGTTGCGCGCTTTCTCCTGGATTTCCATCAGCTTCATGATGTCCTGTTTGGTCACCTGGGTGGCGGCAAACTCGGCAATGTTGCTTTCAATGAGCTGACGGGCCTGAAGGAGTTCAAATGGACCGTAATTGGCGAACTCCAGCGTTTCATCAACCACCTGTTGGTACTTCGGGTGGTTAGAGATTACGTGGATGCCGGAGCCTTTGCGGACTTCAACATAGCCTTCGACTTCCAGCATGATAATGGCTTCGCGAACCACGGTACGGCTGACGCCTTTTTCATCGGCGATAAAGCGCTCTGCGGGCAGCTTATCCCCTACAAGGTAGACACCTTGCTCGATACGCGTTTTCAGCTCAGCGGCAAGTTGCTGATACAGACGGCGTGATTCAGTGATTTCCATATTCGCTCCCGGAAGATGGCGACAATATTCGATTTGTTATACCACTTTTCCGCGCTTTCCACCACTGAAAGGCATGAAAAAGCCGCCCGAAAAGGCGGCTTCAGAAGTAGACAAATCACGTTGAAGGCTAGCTTTGCGTCACCGGTTTACCGGTGTTAAGCGGCGTAGAGTCATCATCGGCCGATTTGTTTTTCAGCACGGTCCAGATAACCAGCGCCCCCAGTAAGTCGAAGACCGCCAGTACCGCGAACAGCGGGCTGAAGCCGATGGTATCCGCCAGCGCGCCGACAACCAGAGCGAACATGGTGCTGGCCAGCCACGCGGCCATCCCGGTTAGACCGTTGGCGGTCGCCACTTCGTTACGACCAAAGACGTCGGAAGAGAGAGTGATCAGCGCGCCGGACAGGGCCTGATGGGCAAAGCCGCCGATGCACAGCAGCGCAATGGCAATATACGGGCTGGTGAACAGGCCGATCATGCCAGGGCCAATCATCAGCAGGGCGCCCATGGTCACAACCATTTTACGCGAGACGATCAGGTTCACGCCAAACCAGCGCTGGAACAGCGGCGGCAGATAACCACCGACAATGCAGCCAAGATCGGCGAACAGCATCGGCATCCAGGCGAACATGGCGATTTCTTTCAGGTTAAAGCCGTAAACCTTGAACATGAACAGCGGGATCCAGGCGTTGAAGGTACCCCAGGCTGGTTCTGCGAGGAAACGCGGCAGCGCAATGCCCCAGAACTGGCGGTTACGCAGGATCTCCCACGGCGACATTTTTTTCGCGTTATTGGTCTGGTGATGAGATTCCTGGCCGCCGATGATGTAGTCACGCTCTTCGGTGGTTAATTTTTTCTGATCGCGCGGGTGTTTGTAGAAGATAAGCCAGGCCATTGCCCAGGCGAAGCTCAGCACGCCGGAGATAATAAATGCCATCTGCCAGCTATGCATGACAATCGCCCAGACTACCAGCGGCGGAGCAATCATTGCGCCGATAGAGGAGCCGACGTTGAAGTAGCCAACGGCGATGGAACGCTCTTTCGCCGGGAACCATTCCGAGCTGGCTTTCAGACCGGCAGGGATCATCGCGGCTTCCGCTGCGCCGACCGCGCCGCGGGCCAGCGCCAGGCCGCCCCAGCTGCCTGCCAGCGCCGTTGAACCACAGAAGATGGCCCAGGCGATAGCAAAGAAGGCATAGCCGATTTTAGTCCCCAGAACATCCAGTACATAGCCAGCAACCGGCTGCATCACGGTGTATGCAGCGGAGTAGGCGGCGATGATATAAGAATATTGTTGGGTTGAAATGTGTAACTCTTCCATCAGCGTCGGCGCTGCCGCCGCTACGGTGTTACGAGTCAGGTAACCCAGCACGGTGCCCAGCGTCACCAGTGCGATCATATACCAACGTAACCCTTTAATTTTACGCATGTAAAACCTCATCGTTGTTGTCTCTCCGCAGCGTCTGCGGCCATCTCTTATCCCACACAGGGGAAGGTGATGGAGAAACGGAGGGTTCAGGACGTGAACTGAACCTTGTCATCAGTGGTTA
>CABUCP010000587.1 GCA_902490055.1 uncultured Klebsiella sp.
AACCGTTTGATTGTTAGAGTAAAAATAAGCAATAACGATAAGGATTAAAGCTATGGGTTTTCTTTCCGGTAAGCGCATTCTGATCACTGGCGTGGCCAGTAAATTGTCCATCGCCTACGGTATTGCGCAAGCAATGCACCGTGAAGGGGCTGAACTGGCATTCACCTATCAGAACGAAAAACTGAAAGGCCGCGTAGAAGAATTTGCTGCTGCGCTGGGTTCTAACATTGTCCTGCCGTGCGACGTGGCGGAAGACGAAAGCATTACCGCGCTGTTCAGCGAGCTGGAAAAAGTATGGCCGAAATTTGATGGATTCGTCCACTCCATTGGTTATGCACCAGCTGACCAGTTGGACGGCGACTACGTCAATGCGGTCACCCGCGAAGGCTTCAAAATCGCGCACGACATCAGCGCCTACAGCTTCGTGGCGATGGCGAAAGCCTGCCGCGCGATGCTGAACCCGAACTCTGCGCTGCTGACGCTCTCCTACCTCGGCGCAGAGCGTGCGATCCCGAACTACAACGTAATGGGTCTGGCAAAAGCCTCTCTGGAAGCCAACGTACGCTATATGGCGAATGCGATGGGTCCGGAAGGCGTTCGCGTTAACGCTATCTCCGCAGGCCCGATCCGCACTCTGGCAGCGTCCGGGATCAAAGATTTCCGTAAAATGCTGGCGCATTGCGAAGCGGTCACCCCGATCCGCCGTACTGTTACCATCGAAGACGTCGGCAACAGCGCAGCATTCCTGTGCTCCAACCTGTCTGCGGGTATCTCCGGCGAAGTCGTTCACGTTGACGGTGGTTTCAACATCGCGGCAATGAACGAACTGGAACTGAAATAAGTTCCTTACCCTCCTCACCCCGGTGAGGAGGGCTCCTTTCACCCTCTTCTGCTTATGCTCCCCCGCTGTTATTCCAATCCGCTATTTATTAGTCCGTATCAATATTTTCTACTGCTTCAGGGTTACGCCAGGATAGTTGTGCATAGCGGTACCGCGAAACGGCGGTTCGCCACCTACCGAACAAGGAACGCCCATGGAGCAACGCCGCGTGTATGGCAAAAACCACTGGTATCACGAGACCCAGTCAAGCAATAGTCCCGTCGAGGTTCTTCCTCTGGTGCCAGAGGCCGCTCACGTTGAAGACCGTTTTTTACTCGACCTGACGCTCCCCGACGCTCTCAGCCGCCCTCATCAAGGCTGGCTGGCGTGCGCGAGCCGGTTAGCGGATGCGTTTTTCCCGGCCGCCGTCGCAGTGAACCGATTACAGACCCTCAGCGCCTACGATCGCCTCAGTACCGCCCTGACCGTGGCTCAGGTCTACGGCGTTCAGCGCTTGTGTAACCACTACGCCGCTCGCCTGGCGCCGCTGCCCGGCCCCGATTCCTCGCGTGAAAGCAATCGACGGCTGGCGCAAATAACCCAGTATGCCCGCCAGTTGGCGAGTTCGCCGTCGGTTATCACCAAAGCGGCGCGCATCCAGCTCGACGAAGTCGGCCTGAGCAGCCGTGATATGGTGTTAATCAACCAGATAATCGGTTTTGTCGGCTTTCAGGCCCGCGTGGTTGCCGCCTTCCAGGCCGCACTCGGCATGCCGGTACGCTGGCTCCCCGGGATGCCGCAACAGGAGGATGCCCCCGCCGATCTGTTTACCGGCGTTGAGGGAGAGTGGCAGCCTGGCGTTGATGATGCCGACCTGCGCTACGCTAATGACGACAGGCAGGCCAGGCTCGCCGCATGGCAACATTCCCCAGGTCTCCAGTCGCTGGCGCCGCTGCTCGCCGGTGATGAACAAACTCTGACGCTACAGCGCCAGTTACTGGATCATCTCGATAAGCCCCGGCAACCATTGACTGCACTGGCAGGGCTACTGGCGGCGCGAATCAACGGCAGCCCAGATTGTTTTAACGCCTGGGTCACAAGATGGCCTGGCGATGCTGAGTTACCGCAGGCGCTACGCCACGACGACCGCGCCGTCCAGCGCTGGTTGCTGAAGCACCCATCCGAACAGGTTTTCCTGCAGGCGGCGCAGTTGCTAACCCGCGCGCCGGACCGTTTTAGCGCCGCGCAGTTAACTCCCCTCACGGAATATGGACTTTCACGCGCTGAGGTTATCGATTTGCTGGCGTGGTGCGGGCTATGCGGCTGGCTTAATCGGTTGAAAATCGCCCTCGGCGAGGTACGTCAAGCGACGTAAAATGCTGAAACAGCGCTTGCTGAGGCAGGCATATTCGCGTAAAAATGTCAGCCGCTCTTTTAGCCACGAAAATACCTAATTATGTTTCAGGACAACCCGCTGCTTGCGCAGCTTAAACAGCAACTGCATTCCCAGACTCCGCGTGTTGAAGGGGTCGTTAAAGGGACGGAAAAAGGCTTTGGCTTCCTTGAAGTCGACTCACAGAAAAGCTACTTCATTCCGCCGCCGCAAATGAAAAAAGTGATGCATGGCGATCGCATTATCGCCGTGGTCAAT
>CABUCP010000588.1 GCA_902490055.1 uncultured Klebsiella sp.
CTCTCACTATGTGGGCGATATCTTCGGTGCGCCGCTGGCCATTGAAGGTCTGATGGCCTTCTTCCTCGAATCTACCTTTGTAGGTCTGTTCTTCTTCGGTTGGGATCGTCTGGGTAAAGTCCAGCATATGGCTGTGACCTGGCTGGTGGCCCTCGGCTCCAACCTCTCGGCGCTGTGGATCCTGGTGGCTAACGGCTGGATGCAGAACCCGATCGCATCGGATTTCAACTTCGAAACCATGCGTATGGAGATGGTCAGCTTCTCCGAGCTGGTTCTGAACCCGGTTGCGCAGGTGAAATTCGTTCACACCGTGGCTTCTGGTTACGTATGCGGCGCGATGTTCGTTCTCGGCATCAGCTCCTACTATATGCTGCGCAATCGTGACTTTGCCTTTGCTAAACGCTCCTTCGCTATCGCAGCCAGCTTCGGGATGGCGGCAATTCTCTCCGTTATCGTGCTGGGTGACGAATCCGGTTACGAAATGGGCGACGTGCAGAAAACCAAACTTGCCGCTATCGAAGCGGAATGGGAAACGCAGCCGGCGCCAGCCTCCTTCACCCTGTTTGGTATTCCTGACCAGGATGCGCAGACTAACCACTTCGCGATCCAGATCCCTTACGCGCTCGGCATTATTGCTACCCGTTCGGTGGATAAGCCGGTTATCGGCCTGAAAGATCTGCTGGCGCAGCACGAAGAGCGTATCCGTAACGGGATGAAAGCTTACTCGCTGCTGGAACAGCTGCGCGCCGGTTCAACCGACCAGGCGATTCGCGACCAGTTTAACAACGTGAAGAAAGACCTCGGCTATGGTCTGCTGCTGAAGCGCTATACCCCGAACGTCTCCGATGCGACGGAAGAGCAGATCGCCAAAGCGACCAAAGACTCAATTCCGCGCGTGGCGCCGCTGTACTTTGCCTTCCGTATCATGGTGGCGTGCGGCATCCTGATGCTGGGTATCATTGCGGCCTCCTTCTGGACCGTACTACGTAACCAGGTCGGCGAGAAAAAATGGCTGCTGCGTATTGCGCTGTACGCGATTCCGCTGCCGTGGATCGCTATCGAATCCGGTTGGTTCGTTGCTGAGTATGGCCGTCAGCCGTGGGCAATTGGTGAGGTACTGCCGACTGCCGTCGCCAACTCTTCGCTGACTGCCGGCGACCTGATCTTCTCGATGCTGCTGATTTGCGGTCTGTACACCCTGTTCCTGGTGGCGGAGCTGTACTTGATGTTCAAATTCGCACGCCGTGGGCCAAGCAGCCTGAAAACCGGTCGTTACCACTACGAGCAGTCTTCCGCGACTACTCAGCCGGCACGCTAAGACAGGAGTCGTCAAATGATCGATTATGAAGTATTGCGTTTAATCTGGTGGCTCCTGATCGGCATCCTGCTGATCGGCTTCGCTGTCGCTGACGGTTTCGACATGGGGGTGGGCATGCTCACCCGTTTCCTCGGTCGTAATGACACCGAGCGTCGAATCATGATCAACTCCATCGCCCCGCACTGGGACGGAAACCAGGTGTGGCTCATCACCGCCGGCGGCGCGCTGTTTGCCGCCTGGCCGATGGTCTACGCCGCGGCTTTCTCTGGCTTCTATGTGGCGATGATTCTGGTGCTGGCGTCTTTATTCTTCCGTCCGGTTGGTTTCGATTACCGCTCTAAGATTGAAGATACCCGCTGGCGCAACATGTGGGACTGGGGCATCTTTATTGGTAGCTTCGTGCCGCCGCTGGTTATCGGCGTCGCATTCGGCAACCTGCTGCAGGGCGTGCCGTTCCATATGGATGAGTACATGCGTCTGTACTACACCGGTAACTTCTTCCAGCTGCTGAACCCGTTTGGTCTGCTGGCCGGTATTGTCAGCGTGGCGATGATCCTGACTCAGGGCGCGACCTATCTGCAGATGCGTACCGTGGGCGAACTGCACCTGCGTACCCGCACCGTCTCTTCGGTAGCGGCGCTGGTGACGCTGGTCTGCTTCCTGCTGGCGGGCGTGTGGGTGATGTACGGTATCGATGGTTATGTCGTGACGTCGGCGATGGACCACTCCGCGCCGTCTAACCCGCTGACCAAAGAAGTCGCTCGTCAGGCCGGCGCCTGGTTGGTGAACTTCAACAACATGCCGGCGCTGTGGGCTATCCCGGCTCTGGGCGTGGTGCTGCCGCTGCTGACGCTGCTGATGACCCGTCTGGATAAGGGCGCCTGGGCGTTCCTGTTCTCTTCACTGACGCTGGCCTGCATCATCCTGACCGCGGGTATCGCGATGTTCCCATTCATCATGCCGTCCAGCACGATGATGAACGTTAGCCTGACTATGTGGGATGCGACCTCCAGCCAGTTGACGCTGAACCTGATGACTTACGTGGCTATCGTGTTCGTGCCGATTATCCTCGCGTACACCACCTGGTGTTACTGGAAGATGTTTGGCCGCATCACCCGCGAAGACATCGAAAAGAACACCCAC
>CABUCP010000589.1 GCA_902490055.1 uncultured Klebsiella sp.
ACCTTGAACCAAGGGTTCAAGGGTTACAGCCTGCGGCGGCATCTCGGAGATTCCCTTCTTTACTTCGCATTATCCCCATGTCTTTGTTTTCGGCTGACGCCGCGCTGTATTACACTCCCTCGTATCGTTTCGCTTGCTGGTAATGAGACCTGCATGACTATACAGCCAGATACCCCGCTCTCCAGACAGCAAATTCGCCAGCAGATCCGCGGGCGTCGACGCGCGCTCAGCGCTGAACAGCAGCAACGTTTCGCCCTGCAGGCCGCTGAGCGAATGATGGCGTATCCGCCCGTCGTTCTCGCTCATACCGTGGCGCTGTTCCTCTCCTTCGACGGCGAGCTGGACACCCAACCGCTGATCGAGCAATTGTGGCGGGCGGGCAAGCGGGTTTATCTGCCGGTACTGCATCCGTTTAGCCCCGGTAATCTGCTGTTTTTGCATTACCATCCGCAAAGCCAGCTGATTTTCAATCGCCTGAAGATTTACGAACCCAGGCTCGACGTGCGCGACGTCCTGCCGCTTGCCGAGCTCGATGTGCTGATTACCCCGCTGGTCGCCTTCGATGCCAGCGGTCAACGTCTGGGGATGGGCGGCGGCTTCTACGATCGTACCTTACAGAACTGGCAGCAGTATCGCCTGCAGCCGGTAGGTTACGCCCACGACTGCCAACAGGTTGAGACCCTGCCGAGCGAACAGTGGGATATCCCGCTGCCGGCGGTGATTACGCCAGGTAAAACCTGGCGCTGGTAAGGCTGCGGGCAATTGACTTTGCTTTTTTTTTCGCCTAAATTCTCGGTGAAGGGTGAGGGAGGCGAACCCCCCTCCTGCTTTCTCTATGTTAATATGCTGGGTAAGCGATGATTAAAAAGATAAGCAGCATGATGAAGAATCTCATCATCGTCCCTTTCCTTTTTGAGCCCCTGCTTCGGTAGGGGCTTTCCCGTTTCAGCTCCATGCTGCGCCCCTATCGTAAGTCCGTTTCCTACAGGCACAACGAGCCCTCCCCGCTTTAATTACCGTTTGCGGCAAGCCTCGCAAAGGTACATGCACGGGGGACGAGAATTTCAGCCAGGAGAGGGTTACCCAAAAAAAACGGGCAGGTACGCGACCTGCCCGAGAGGCAACAACAGATTAGAACAGCAGACGAGCGCGGATTGTGCCCGGGATAGCTTTCATCGCCAGCAGCGCCTGCTGCGCGACGTCGCCATCGGCTTCGATATCAATGACGACGTAACCCATCTGCGGGGTAGTCTGCAGATACTGTGCAGCAATGTTGATGTTCTGCGCGGCGAAAATCTGGTTAAGCGCCGTCAGCACGCCCGGGCGGTTTTCATGGATATGCAACAGGCGGCGACCACCGTGCAGCGGCAGGGAAACTTCAGGGAAGTTTACCGCCGACAGCGTGGAGCCGTTATCGGAATACTTCGCCAGCTTACCAGCCACTTCCAGACCGATGTTCTCCTGCGCTTCCTGCGTCGAACCGCCGATGTGCGGGGTCAGGATCACGTTATCAAATTCGCACAGCGGCGAGTTGAACGGGTCGCTGTTGGTTGCCGGTTCCGTTGGGAAGACGTCAATCGCCGCCCCTGCCAGGTGTTTACGCGACAGCGCGTCGCACAGCGCCGGGATATCCACCACCGTACCGCGGGAGGCGTTGATTAGCAGCGCGCCCGGCTTCATCAGCGCCAGCTCTTCCGGCCCCATCATATTTTTGGTGGAGGCGTTTTCCGGTACGTGCAGGCTGACGACATCGCTCATATTCAGCAGGTCGGAAAGATGCTGTACCTGAGTGGCGTTGCCCAGCGGCAGTTTGTTTTCAATATCATAGAAGAAGACGTGCATCCCCAGCGACTCCGCCAGAATGCCGAGCTGGGTACCGATATGACCATAGCCGATAATGCCCAGTTTCTTGCCGCGCGCTTCAAAGCTGCCCACCGCCAGCTTATTCCATACGCCGCGATGCGCCTTGGCGTTGGCCTCCGGCACGCCGCGCAGCATCAGCAGCAGTTCGCCGATCACCAGTTCCGCCACCGAACGGGTGTTCGAGAACGGGGCGTTAAATACCGGAATACCGCGCTTCGCCGCCGCATCCAGATCAACCTGGTTGGTGCCGATACAGAAGCAGCCGACCGCCACCAGTTTTTCCGCCGCGGCGAAGATCTCTTCAGTCAGATGAGTACGGGAACGCAGGCCGATGAAATGGGCATCACGGATCGACGCTTTCAGCTGTTCACTATCCAGCGCGCCTTTGTGAAATTCGATGTTGGTGTGTATTCAGCATGTTACTTCATCTGAATACTTTTATCTCGTACTTTTCTCAATATTTGTTGTAATTCGAATACTTTTTCGGGATGTTCAGTCGCTAAATTCACCTTTTCACCTGCTTGTTTCATATCATATAACTGGGGAATACCTAAATAACCAGTTTCAATTTTCGGACCCCAGGGAATCATTTTAG
>CABUCP010000590.1 GCA_902490055.1 uncultured Klebsiella sp.
TCTAATTTGCATGAGAAAGATTTTCTACTGACGTGGGAGCAATCGCCGGACGAGCTGAAGCAGGTACTGGATGTGGCGGCGGCGCTGAAAACGCTGCGGGCGGAAAACATCGCCACCAAAGTGTTTAACAGCGGGCTGGGCATTTCGGTCTTCCGCGACAACTCAACTCGTACCCGCTTCTCTTATGCTTCGGCGCTGAACCTGCTCGGCCTGGCGCAGCAGGATCTCGACGAAGGCAAATCGCAGATCGCCCACGGTGAAACGGTACGTGAAACCGCCAATATGATCTCCTTCTGCGCCGACGCCATCGGTATCCGCGACGATATGTATCTCGGCGCCGGTAACGCGTATATGCGTGAAGTCGGCGAAGCGCTGGATGACGGCCACAAACAGGGCGTTCTGCCGCAGCGCCCGGCGTTAATCAACCTGCAGTGCGATATCGACCACCCGACGCAGGCGATGGCCGACCTCGCCTGGCTGCGTGAACACTTTGGTTCGCTGGAAAACCTGAAGGGCAAAAAAATCGCCATGACCTGGGCCTACTCCCCAAGCTACGGCAAACCGCTCTCCGTCCCGCAGGGGATCATCGGCCTGATGACCCGCTTCGGTATGGACGTCACCCTGGCCCATCCGGAAGGCTATGACCTGATCCCGGACGTTATCGAAGTGGCGAAGAATAACGCCGCGGCCTCCGGCGGTAGCTTCCGTCAGGTCACCGATATGGGGGAAGCCTTCAAAGACGCCGATATCGTCTATCCGAAATCCTGGGCGCCGTACAAGGTGATGGAAAAACGGACCGAACTGCTGCGCGCCAACGATCATGACGGCCTGAAAGCGCTGGAGAAAGCCTGTCTGGCGCAAAACGCGGATCATAAAGACTGGCACTGCACCGAGGAGATGATGAAGGTGACCAACGGCGGCGACGCGCTGTATATGCACTGTCTGCCTGCCGATATCACCGGCGTCTCCTGCGAGGAAGGCGAAGTCACCGAAGCGGTGTTCGAGAAATACCGTATCGCCACCTACAAAGAGGCCAGCTGGAAGCCGTACATCATCGCCGCGATGATTCTCTGCCGCAAATACGCCAAACCCGGACAGCTGCTGGATCAACTGCTGCAGGACGCGCAGAAACGCATCAAATAATCGCCCAGGCCGGCCTGTAGGCCGGCTTTCCCCGACTCCAAAGAAGGATAAGGACAGAATATGTCTGCTTTTACGCTGAAAATGGATATTGCCGATAACCGTTTCTTTACCGGTGAAACTTCGCCGCTGTTTTCTCGCCAGCAGGCGCAACAGGCGCGCCATTTTCATCAAAAGATCGCCGGATACCAACCGACCCCGCTGTACGCTCTTAAAGAGCTGGCGGCGCTGTTTGGCGTGAAGAACATTCTGGTGAAAGACGAATCCCAGCGTTTTGGACTCAACGCCTTCAAAATGCTCGGCGGCGCTTACGCCATCGCCCAGCTGTTGTGTGAAAAATACCATCTCGACATTAACGCCTTCTCGTTTGACACCCTGAAGTCGACCATCAAAGAGAAGATGACTTTCGCCACCACCACCGACGGCAACCACGGGCGCGGCGTTGCCTGGGCCGCGCAGCAGCTTGGGCAAAACGCGGTGGTGTATATGCCGAAAGGCTCGGCGCAGGAGCGCGTGGACGCCATTTTGCGTCTCGGCGCGGAGTGCATCGTCACCGAGATGAACTACGACGATACCGTGCGCTTTACCATGCAAACCGCGCAAAAGAACGGCTGGGAGGTGGTGCAGGACACTGCATGGGAAGGCTACACCAAAATCCCGACCTGGATCATGCAAGGCTACGCCACCCTTGCCGATGAAGCGGTGGAACAGATGGCGGCGATGGGTATCGCGCGTCCGACCCACGTCTTCCTGCAGGCTGGCGTCGGCGCGATGGCTGGCGGCGTCCTTGGCTATCTCGTCGATGTCTTCGGCGCTCGCAATTTGCATTCGGTCATCGTGGAACCGGAACTGGCGGACTGCATTTATCGTTCCGGCGTGAAGGGCGACATCGTCAACGTCGGCGGCGATATGGCGACGATTATGGCCGGTCTCGCCTGCGGCGAACCTAACCCGCTGGGCTGGGAAATCCTCCGTAACTGCGCCACCCAGTTTATCTCCTGCCAGGACGCCGTCGCCGCTCTTGGAATGCGCGTGCTGGGTAATCCGGTGGGCAATGACCATCGAGTGATTTCCGGTGAATCCGGCGCCGTCGGCCTCGGGGCGCTAGCCGCCGTTCACTTCCATCCGCAGCGCCAGGCGTTAATGCACAAACTGGGCCTCGATAGCGGCTCGGTGGTGCTGGTGATAAGCACTGAAGGAGACACTGATGTACGGCATTACCGCGAAGTCGTCTGGGAAGGCAAGCTGCCGGCAGCACAATAAACGATCAACTTATTAAACACATTCATCCCGCGCGGCGGGAA
>CABUCP010000591.1 GCA_902490055.1 uncultured Klebsiella sp.
TAATTTACCCCTCAATCGTAAAGACGCGCCGCGAGAGCGCTTAAAAGTAAGGTTTCCTGATGGCGGAACAGAAGCATTTGGCAAGCACAGAATGGGTCGATATTGTTAATGAAAACAATGAAGTGATAGCACAGTCCAGCCGCGAGCAAATGCGCGCGCAGTGTCTACGTCACCGCGCGACCTATATTGTGGTTCATGATGGGATGGGTAAAATTCTGGTACAGCGCCGTACCGAGAGCAAAGATTTCATGCCGGGCATGCTGGATGCGACCGCCGGCGGCGTCGTGCAGGCAGATGAACAGTTGCTGGACTCCGCGCGTCGCGAAGCGGAAGAAGAGTTGGGTATCGCCGGCGTGCCTTTTGCCGACCACGGCCAGTTCTACTACGAAGATAAGCACTGCCGCGTTTGGGGAAGCCTGTTTAGCTGCGTTTCTCACGGTCCGTTCGCCCTGCAGGAAGAGGAAGTGAGTGAAGTGTGCTGGCTGACGCCGGAAGAGATCACCGCACGCTGCGATGAGTTCACCGCCGATTCGCTAAAAGCGTTGGCGCTGTGGATGACCCGTAACGCGGGTAATACCAATACCGCTCACGATCGCGACGACGTGGAAGACGACGAAGCGTAATTGGTTTTACGCCGCTAAGTCATAAAAAAGGCAGCCAGGTGGCTGCCTTTTTTGTCTCAACGCAAGATTAGCTCTGTTGCTGAGAAGACTGAATCGCGGTCAGCGCGATGGTGTAGACGATATCGTCTACCAGCGCGCCACGAGACAGGTCGTTTACCGGCTTACGCATGCCCTGCAGCATCGGCCCGATGGAGATCAGGTCAGCAGAACGCTGTACGGCTTTGTAAGTGGTGTTACCGGTGTTCAGATCCGGGAAGATGAACACGGTTGCGCGACCGGCTACCGGAGAGTTCGGCGCTTTGGACTTCGCAACGTCAGCCATCACCGCGGCATCATACTGCAGCGGGCCGTCGATCATCAGGTCAGGACGTTTTTCCTGCGCCAGACGAGTCGCTTCGCGTACTTTTTCTACATCGCTACCCGCGCCGGAGGTGCCGGTGGAGTAGGAGAGCATGGCTACGCGCGGCTCGATACCGAAGGCAATAGCGGAATCGGCGGACTGAATCGCGATTTCAGCCAGCTGTTCTGCCGTTGGATCCGGGTTGATCGCGCAGTCGCCGTAAACATAAACCTGATCCGGCAGCAGCATGAAGAACACGGAAGAAACCAGCGAGCTGCCCGGCGCCGTTTTGATAAGCTGCAGCGGCGGACGGATGGTGTTGGCTGTGGTGTGAACCGCGCCGGAAACCAGACCGTCGACTTCGTCTTGTTCCAGCATCAGGGTGCCGAGAACCACGTTGTCTTCCAGCTGTTCGCGAGCGACCGCTTCGGTCATGCCTTTGCTCTTACGCAGTTCGACCAGGCGAGCCACGTAGCTTTCGCGAACGACTTCCGGATCGACGATTTCGATGCCGGTGCCCAGTTCTACGCCCTGAGAAGCCGCAACGCGGTTGATTTCATCCGGGTTGCCCAGCAGCACACAGGTCGCGATGCCGCGCTCGGCACAGATGGCGGCCGCTTTAACGGTACGTGGTTCGTCGCCTTCCGGCAGAACTACGCGCTTGCCTGCTTTACGCGCCAGCTCGGTCAGCTGGTAGCGGAAGGCCGGCGGAGACAGACGACGGCTGCGTTCGGAGGTCGCGGTCAGCGATTCGATCCAGTCGGCATTGATGTAGTTAGCTACGTATTCCTGAACTTTCTCGATGCGCTCGTGATCGTCAACCGGTACTTCCAGGTTGAAGCTCTGCAGGCTCAGGGAGGTCTGCCAGGTGTTGGTGTTGACCATGAATACCGGCAGGCCGGTGGCGAAAGCGCGTTCGCACAGCTTGCTGATGCGCGCGTCCATTTCATAGCCGCCGGTCAGCAGGATAGCGCCGATTTCTACGCCGTTCATCGCCGCCAGGCAGGCAGCGACCAGTACGTCTGGACGGTCTGCGGAAGTTACCAGCAAAGAACCCGGACGGAAGTGCTCCAGCATGTGTGGAATGCTGCGCGCGCAGAACGTTACGGATTTTACGCGGCGAGTGTTGATATCGCCTTCGTTGATCACGGTAGCATTCAGGTGATGAGCCATGTCGATAGCACGAGTGGCGATCAGGTCAAAGCTCCATGGCACCGCGCCCAGTACCGGCAGCGGGCTGCCGTTCTGCAGCTGAGCCGGATCGATCTTCACGACTTTCGCTTTCGAAGAGTCATCGAAGATTTCGGACAGGTCAGGGCGGGTACGGCCTTGCTCATCAACCGGAGCGTTCAGCTTGTTGACGATAACGCCGGTGATGCTGGTGTTTTTCGCGCCGCCGAAGCTGTTGCGAGTCAGTTCAATACGCTCTTTCAGCTGTTCCGGGGTGTCGGTGCCCTGAGACATCACGAAGACGATTTCC
>CABUCP010000592.1 GCA_902490055.1 uncultured Klebsiella sp.
TAGTTAGTGGGTTGATAGATGCAGGCAGTGTAGTGCCTAAATCAACGTTTGGCTAGATACCAGCATTGAGCCGTTAACGCCGCTGGTTATGGCAGCGGCGTTCACCCGGGTTACACTGGCGCAACTGTGAGCAGCAAATTCGCAAAACGGCGCGCTTCGCCGCAGGCAATGACCAGCTGCGTCAATGGCAGTCTGCCGCGGGCATAAAACACCTCGCGCTCAACGAATTCAATTGGGCAATTTGCGGATAAAAGCGCCCGATATTCATCGACAATCGTGTTAGTGAATTCCGCTGGCGACGCCATTAACGTTGCGTGCTCAACGTTAATGCAGGACAGTAATTTCTCGACAATGTACGGCGCCGGAATCATGCCTGGCGCCAGGTTAAATTCAACTAATTCGGCAGCGGCATTGGCGTTGACGCGGCAGGCATAGTTGCTGTCAGCAATAAGTATTTGTGATTTATGGCCGCAGCGTGCCAGCGCGGCCAGCAGCTGTGGATGGATAATATCGGATTTGATCATCGGGCTCTCCAGGCCGGGCGGCTATTGCTGGCCGCCCGAAACCATTACATGCGGTAAATGCCGCCGTTAATGTCGATAGTGGCGCCGGTGATAAATCCGTCATATTCGCCGGCAAGGAAGGTGATGGCGCGGGCGACATCAGCGGGCGTTCCTGCCCGGCCAAGTGGAATATGCTTGATGGTTTCATCCGCCGAGGCCTGGGTCGTATGACGGTTATGAAAGCGGGTACCGAGAATAAGCCCTGGAGCTACCGCATTGACGCGCACGCCATGCTCGCCCAACTCCGCCGCCAGCGACCGCGTCCAGGTGAGGATCGCGCCTTTTGTCGTTGAATAGGCCAGCGAACCGGCATGCCCCCCGGAGCGGCCCGCCAACGAGGCCAGATTAATAATGCTGGCGCCCTCCGCTGCTGATTTAAGCCAGGGAAGCGCCGCCTGGGTGACGTTAAGCATGGTGGTCATATTGACGTCCAGTACGGTTTGCCAGAACTGGCGGTCGATTTCTCCCAGCCATTTGCGCCCGACGATTCCGCCGACGTTGTTCACCAGAATATCAATACCGCCGAGAAATTCGCCTGCGGCCCGCACGCAGGCGGCGGCATCCTCAGTATCGATCAAATCAGCGTAGCCCCAGGCGGCTTTCTGGCCGCGCGAGCTGGCATTAGCCGCCAGCACTTGCGGGCCATCTTCGCCGCTGTGGTAGTGCAGAAATACATCGCATCCCGCTTCAATCAATTTCTCTGCCGTTGCCCAGCCGATACCTTGTTCCGAGCCGGTAATAAATGCTCTTTTTCCTTTAAGATTTCCCATGATGTTTCCTCAATTATTCAGGTGTGATAACGCCTTCGCGTTGTCCGGCGCAGTAGAAAATGCAAATCAGGCCGGTAATCAGCAGGCATAATGCGAGAAATACCAGGCCCGGCGTGCTGCTATGGCTGAAATCGTTAAGCAGGCCGACCACGTAAGGTGCGACAAAGCCGCCCAGATTGCCGATGCAGCTGACGACGGCCAGACCTGCGGCCGTCGCCGCGCCAGCCGAAACGTTGGCCGGCATGGATAAGAAAGGCGGAACTGCGGTATAAATGCCAATGGCGGCGATGGTCAGGAACGAGAGTGAGACCACCACGTTGTACTGGAAGAACGCTACGGCTCCGGCAAGACCAAGCGCAGCGACAACCATGCTGATGCCGGCAAACACGGCAATCTTGCGCGTTTTGCTGGCCAGCAGGCTCCAGGGGTAAACCAGTAATGCCGCGAGGCCGTAGGGAATAAGGGCAATCAGGCTGACGCGCAGAATATCGTCGCCGGAGATAGCGTTAATAATCGACGGCAGCCACATGCCAAAGCCGTAGATCCCGCAAACCATACCGAAGTTCAGCAGCGCATAGAGTAGGTATTTCGGATTTTTCATGCCGTTGGCGAACTCGGCCAGCGAGACTTTAGTTCCTGATTTTGAACGTGCCGTACTGTTCATCAGCCATGCCTTTTCCTCGGCATTGAGATAGCCCACTTCCTGCGGCGAGTTTTTGATGATGAACGGGATGAAAAGGCCGATAACGATCGGCGGTATACCTTCAAGAATGAATAACCATTGCCAGGATTCAAGGCCAAACCAGCCGTGATCGAGATGCAGAATGAAGCCAGAGATTGGCGAACCAACGGCATTTGAAAGAGGCTGGACAATAATAAACATGCCGAGGATTTTGGTTCGCCAGGCCGGGGGGAAGAAGATAGTGAAGTAGTACACTACGGAAGGGAAAAAACCCGCTTCGCAGACGCCGAGCATAAAACGACAGATATAGAGTTCAGTCGGCGTTCTGACGAAGCCCATTAATGTGGCAAAGATCCCCCAGGTGATCAGGATCCGGGTAAACCACAGCCGAGGACCGAATTTAATGGTGCCGGCATTACTG
>CABUCP010000593.1 GCA_902490055.1 uncultured Klebsiella sp.
GAGTTAGTTGCATCACGGCAACGGTTTGCCGCCATTCTGTCAGTCATTATGTTGGTCATTTACGTCGGCTTTATTTTGCTTATCGCCTTCGCGCCCGGCTGGCTGGGAACACCGCTGCATGAAGGCACCAGCGTCACCCGCGGAATCCCTATTGGTATCGGCGTCATTATTATCTCCTTCGTTCTGACCGGCATCTACGTCTGGCGAGCAAACGGCGAATACGACAAGTTGACCAAAAGCGTGATTAGCGAGGTACAAGCATCATGAAAAAAGTCCTGACGGCGCTTGCCGCCACGCTCCCGTTCGCCGCCAACGCCGCCGATGCCATTACCGGCGCGGTGCAGCGTCAGCCGACCAACTGGCAGGCGATTATCATGTTCGTGATATTCGTTGCCCTGACGCTGTATATCACTTATTGGGCGTCAAAACGCGTACGTTCGCGCAGCGATTACTACACCGCGGGCGGCAATATTACCGGCTTCCAGAACGGGCTGGCGATTTCCGGCGACTTTATGTCGGCGGCCTCGTTCCTCGGTATTTCGGCGCTGGTCTACACCTCCGGCTACGATGGACTGATCTATTCGCTCGGCTTCCTGGTCGGCTGGCCGATTATTCTGTTCCTGATTGCCGAACGCCTGCGTAACCTCGGCCGCTATACCTTTGCCGACGTGGCGTCTTACCGCCTGAAGCAGGGACCGATCCGCACCCTCTCCGCCTGCGGTTCGCTGGTGGTGGTGGCGCTGTATCTGATTGCCCAGATGGTTGGCGCTGGCAAACTCATCCAGTTGCTGTTCGGCCTGAACTATCACGTTGCGGTGGTGCTCGTCGGCGTGCTGATGGTGCTGTACGTGCTGTTCGGCGGCATGCTCGCCACCACCTGGGTGCAGATCATCAAAGCGGTACTGCTGCTGTTCGGCGCCAGCTTCATGGCCTTTATGGTCATGAAACACGTCGGTTTCAGCTTCAATAACCTGTTCACTGAAGCGATGGCGGTCCATCCCAAAGGGGCGGCTATCATGAGCCCGGGGGGACTGGTAAAAGATCCGATATCGGCGCTGTCGCTTGGCTTGGGCCTGATGTTTGGTACCGCCGGCCTGCCGCACATTCTGATGCGCTTCTTCACCGTCAGCGATGCGCGCGAAGCGCGTAAGAGCGTGTTCTACGCCACCGGTTTTATGGGTTACTTCTACATCCTGACCTTTATCATCGGCTTTGGCGCCATCATGCTGGTGGGAGCGAATCCGGCGTTTCAAGACGCGTCCGGCCTGCTTATCGGCGGCAATAACATGGCGGCGGTGCATCTGGCCGATGCCGTCGGCGGCAACCTGTTCCTCGGCTTTATCTCGGCGGTGGCGTTCGCCACAATTCTGGCGGTGGTCGCCGGGCTGACCCTGGCGGGCGCATCGGCGGTCTCCCACGACCTCTACGCCAACGTCATTAAGAAAGGCGCAACCGAACGCGAAGAGCTGCGGGTGTCGAAAATTACCGTGCTGATCCTTGGCGTGGTGGCGATCCTGCTGGGGATTTTGTTCGAAAATCAGAACATCGCCTTCATGGTCGGCCTGGCGTTCTCCATTGCCGCCAGCTGTAACTTCCCGATTATTCTGCTGTCGATGTACTGGTCGAAGCTGACCACCCGCGGCGCGATGATCGGCGGCTGGCTCGGCCTGCTGACCGCGGTGATTTTAATGATCCTCGGCCCGACCATTTGGGTGCAGATCCTCGGCCACGAGAAAGCGCTATTCCCGTATGAGTACCCGGCGCTGTTCTCTATCGCTATCGCTTTCATCGGCATCTGGCTGTTCTCGATTACCGATAACTCCGCCGAAGGGATGCGCGAGCGCGAGCAGTTCCGCGCTCAGTTCATCCGTTCGCAAACCGGTATCGGTATCGAACGCGGTCAGGCGCACTAAGAAGCATAACAGCCTCTTCCTCGTAACGGGGGAGAGGCTACACCTCAGTTATAGGTGAGGGTAATCACCCCGGTCGCATTTGCCGATCCCGCCTTCACTACCGTTCCCGTCTTGTAATAATTGGTGGAAAACGCCAGCGTCTGCATGGCATAGGCGCCGCCGGGGCTATCAGGGTTGGTAAAAACGGTATATCCGGCATCGGCATCGCTATTGGTAATAGTCGTACGACTTGAAGAATACAGGCTGATATCGGTATTTAACGGTAGCGCTTCCCCACCCAGATTTAGCTGTACGCCAACGCCGGTGGCGGCATTGCTGTCCGTCGTCAGCGCTATCACCGTATTATCCGGGTTATCGCCGCTCGCTGCCGTCGCCGTCACCCGCATCGAAACGTTGGTACCCGGCTCACAGGAAAGCGTCAGCCATTGTTGCGCGGAACCAACTTTCGTCGCCGAATTAAAAGCGGCTGAATTTATCGTGCCCATAGTAAAATTAAGCCCTGAGCTATTGGTA
>CABUCP010000594.1 GCA_902490055.1 uncultured Klebsiella sp.
AACCTGAATAAGTGTAGACCTAAGATGCTGCCAGTAATGGCTAATCATCGCCTGCTCCGCCGGCAGTTCAATGTCGCCGGTAAGTAAAACGCTCCTCTTGCCATCGTCGACTCTGACCACACAGGAGCCATTGTTACCCTTGTCGGCTCCCTCAGCCAGCGGCCACAGCGCCTGGAACCTCAACCCTCGCCAGCGCCAGCTTTCACCCCGGCGGCACGGCAGATGGCCCCGTCGCTTAAGCGGGCTGCGAATTTTCAAATCCGGCCATGTCTGAACAATCGCCTTCAGACCACCACGGTGGTCGAGGTGTTCGTGACTCAGGATAATCCCTTCCGGGTGAAGCCCGCGCCAGCGCAGCCACGGGATAATCAGCCGCTGCCCGCTATCGCCTCCCGGCCAGGCAGGCCCGGTATCGTAAAGTATTGCCGACCCCTGACGTTCAATGACTACCGCCAGCCCTTGCCCGACATCCAGCATCGTTACCCGCCACTCGTCCGCTGATGCAGGGCGCCAGAACGGCCAGCTCAGCAGCGCCACACAGCTGATAGAAAATAGCGGCATCTGCCGCCAGGCGTCAAAACGCCAGGCAAGTAACGCCAGCCACGGAAGAATGCTGAAAGCTAACCAGCGTTCATCAAGCGGCAACCAGCCTGGGGGCAAATGGCGTAAAAACCAAAATAATATCGCCAGCAGTCGATCGGCTAGCTGCCACAACCCCATTTCAAGGAATGCCGGGCCGCTAAGGTGCAGCAACATTGCCGCCAAAATTAGCGGCACCACTAAAAATGTCACCAGCGGAACGGCCAGCAGATTGGCGATCGTCGAGGTCAGACTAATACCGTGGAATAACGCTATCTGCATTGGCGCCAGCAACAACATCAGACCAAACTGCAGATGACATAATGCGATAAGTGGCCGCCATGGCCAACGAGACTTATTCCATTCAGTCGGCACAAGCTGATACCAGAAAATCAGCGCTGCAACCGCGAAAGCGGAGAGCCACAGACTTTCTGAAATTACCGCCAGCGGATCGGCAAAAAGTATTGCCGCAATACAGCAGCTAAAGATTTGCCATGACGACCAGCGTCTGGCAGAGAGCCTTAGCAGGCATCCGGCGGTTAATGCCGCGCAGGTACGCAGCGCCGGAGGCTGCATACCGGTAAGCCAGGCATAAAATAGCGCGCAGCCTAACCCAATCAGCAACGGTGCTCGCCAGCCGATCCAGCGGCAGGGAAGAAAGAACTGCAACCCGCGAATCAACAGCCAGCCTAGCGAAGCCCCCAGTGTAATATGCAAGCCGGAGATCGCCATCAGATGCGAGGTCCCCGTCTCCTGCATTAACGTTTTTATCTCATCAGCAACGGCAAGACGTTCCCCCATCCCTAATCCCAGCATCACCGTTTTCCACGGATAATCGTCGAGAACGTGATTCAGCGAAGCCAGATAGCGCGCCCGGTAGCTACAGCGTAGATCGAGCGCCTTTGCGCTCACAAAACGACCGCTAAGCGGACGGTGCTGGGCCAGAGCGTAACGCTGGCTATCGAAGCCGCCTTCGTTTAACTGCCCATGTACCGGACGGGCGCGAATCGTCATCATCCAGCGCTGTCCGGCACAGGCAGGTTCCGGCAGTTCACTGCCGTACAGAGCGATCCCCACAGCGGGATATAAACGCTGACCATCAAGATGAGTGATCTTGCCCTGCCAGCTCGTCAAGCCGTCACCGGCCACCAGCTCAATAACGGCCTGTCGGTTGCGCCCGGGGAGATGCTGCATAGGCCATAGCGCCTGCTGAGCGTGTAATATTCCCCATGCAAAAAAGAGCAACGTCAGCGCGATATATTCCGTGTAGGGTTTACGCCACGGCGCAATGATTAATGTACCGCCGATAAGACACCAGACGGTAGCCATACCCGGTAGCGTCGGTAGCCAAAGCAGCGGCAGAATGCCGATAATGGCGCAGCCGGCCAGATGTGGTAATCGCATAACACCTCCCTGTTATCGGGAAGTGTCAGACAAATCGCCACCATCGTCTCGTATAAAAGAATGGGGTTGCGTCGCGCGTTCGGGGAAACTTTTAGCGTTGCCGCCGGGCGGCAATATTTTTGCGAGCAGGCATGGAAAACGGATATAAAAAAAGCACCCGCAGGTGCTTTTTTATTGAATAAGTTATCGCCGCAATTCGGTAAAACTTACTCTTCGTAAATATTGGCGCGGTCGCGTAATTCTTTCCCAGGCTTAAAGTGAGGAACGTACTTACCTTCCAGTTCGACTTTATCGCCAGTTTTCGGGTTACGCCCGGTGCGAGGTGCTCGATAGTGCAGAGAGAAGCTGCCGAAACCGCGGATTTCAATGCGCTCACCTTGAGCAAGCGTTGAGGCCATATGTTCCAGCATTTCTTTAACAGAATCTTCCACCGCTTTCGCCGG
>CABUCP010000595.1 GCA_902490055.1 uncultured Klebsiella sp.
AAAGGCAGCGAAAGCCGCCTTTTTAATCACTTAGCCGGAGTAATTAGACACTCTTGACCGCATCAGCAATGCGGTGCGCAAATTCAGTCACCTGCTCCAGATGCTCGCCCTCAACCATCACGCGAATCAGCGGCTCGGTACCGGATTTACGCAACAGCACGCGACCACGGCTGCCCAACGCAGCCTCTACATCTGCAGTCACCGCTTTTACGCTTTCATGCTCCAGCGGGTTACCGCTGCCTTCGGTAAAGCGCACGTTGACCAGTACCTGCGGGAACATTTTCATACCGCTGCACAAATCGTGCAGGCTCATGTGATTACGCACCATCGCCGCGACCACCTGCAGACTGGCGACAATGCCGTCGCCGGTGGTGGTTTTGTCCAGCAGGATCACATGGCCGGAGTTTTCCGCGCCGATGCGCCAGCCTTTTTCCTGCAGTTTTTCAAGCACGTAGCGGTCCCCCACTTTCGCGCGAACAAACGGGATACCCAGTTGCTTCAGCGCCAGCTCGAGACCCATGTTGCTCATCAGCGTACCGACGGCGCCACCGCGCAACTGGCCCTGGCGCAGACCTTCACGAGCGATAATATAGAGGATCTGATCGCCATCGACTTTATTACCTTCATGGTCAACCATGATCACGCGGTCGCCATCACCGTCATAGGCGATACCCAGATCGGCTTTTTCCGCCAGCACGCGGGCCTGCAGCGCACGCACATCGGTTGCGCCGACCTCTTCATTAATGTTCAGACCATCAGGCTCGCAGCCCATCGCGATAACCTGAGCGCCCAGTTCGCGGAACACGTTTGGCGCAATATGGTAGGTTGCGCCATGTGCGCAATCGACCACTACCTTCAGCTCGCCAAGGCTCAGCTCGTTCGGGAAAGTGCCTTTACAGAATTCAATATAGCGACCGGCAGCATCGACAATGCGGCTAGCTTTACCCAGCTCGGCGGAGTCAACGCAGGTCAGCTCTTTTTCCATCTCCGCTTCAATCGCTTCTTCCACGTCGTCCGGCAGCTTGGTGCCCTCAATGGAGAAGAATTTAATGCCGTTGTCGTAGAAAGGATTGTGGGAGGCGGAGATGACAATCCCCGCTTCAGCGCGGAAGGCGCGGGTCAGATAAGCAATCGCCGGCGTCGGCATAGGGCCGGTGAATGAAGCAGAGAGCCCCGCGGCCGCCAGGCCAGCTTCCAGCGCGGATTCCAGCATATAACCAGAAATGCGCGTATCTTTACCTATGATGATTTTACGTGAACCGTGACGCGCCAGGACTTTACCTGCCGCCCAGCCCAGCTTCAGTACGAATTCTGGTGTAATCGGCGCATCGCCAACGCGGCCACGAATTCCATCGGTGCCGAAATATTTGCGGTTACTCATAACGTTTATTTTCCTTAGCGGCCAGGGTGGCTTCCACCACGCGCAGCGCTTCTACCGTTTCTTTGACATCATGGACGCGAATTATCTGCGCGCCCTGCATTGCAGCAATGACTGCGCAGGACAGACTGCCGCTTAGCCGTTCTGACGGCCCGACGTTCAGCAGTTGACCTACCATCGACTTACGCGACATCCCGACCAGCAGCGGGAGGCCAAAATGATGAAACTCCCCGAGCCGGGCAAGCAGCTCATAATTATGGGAAAGATTTTTACCGAATCCGAATCCCGGGTCGAGCAACAATTTTTCTTTTGCGATCCCCGCCTGTTCGCAACGCACAATGTGTTCAGCAAAAAAGCGATCGACATCGGTAAAAACGTCTGCGTACTTAGGCGCTTCCTGCATCGTCTTCGGTTGGCCCTGCATATGCATCAGGCACACCGGCAGCCCGCTTTGCGCGGCGGCCTGCAGAGCGCCTGGCTCGGTTAACGAGCGGATATCGTTGATGATATGCGCCCCGGCGCGGGCGGACTCGCGGATCACCTCGGCTTTCGAGGTATCAACCGAAATCCAGACTTCAAACCGCTGCGCAATTGCCTCAACCACCGGGATCACCCGCGCCAGCTCTTCCTCGACGCTGACATCCGCAGCCCCAGGACGGGTTGATTCGCCGCCGATATCAATAATAGTCGCCCCGGCGTTGATCATCAGGTTGGCGTGCTTAACCGCCTCTATCAACGAATTATGGCTACCGCCATCGGAAAATGAATCCGGCGTGACGTTAAGGATCCCCATCACATGCGGATGGGAGAGATCGAGCGTTGACCCCTGGGCGTGTAATTGCATGTTTTCTTTCCGCTATGGTTTTGTACAGTGGTAGTACGGACATTGCGCGGCCCGCACGGTCTATTTCGCATATTCAAAAAATGAATATTATCAGACAGTCGCCACGTCCGCGCGTTTGATGCGTTTAGCTTTTCACTATCAATCACCACCACATAGTCCATAACCACATTGCAAAGGCCATACGAGGTTTACGATA
>CABUCP010000596.1 GCA_902490055.1 uncultured Klebsiella sp.
CCGCGACTTGCACCGGTAACCAGCGCGATTTTTCCTTCAAAACTCATGGTATTCCTCTTTTATTGCTCAAGCGCCGCAGACATCGCAGCCGGCTCGTTGAGCGCAGAAGCAGTCAGGGTGTCAACAATACGTTTGGTCAGTCCGGTAAGGACTTTGCCCGGGCCCATTTCATACAGGTGCTCTACGCCCTGAGAAGCCATAAATTCGACGGTCTTAGTCCACTGAACCGGGCTGTACAGCTGGCGAATCAGCGCATCACGGATAGCGTCCGGCGCGGTTTCGCATTTCACGTCGACATTGTTCACAACCGGAACGTTCGGCGCGTTAAAGGTAATTTTCTGCAGTTCCACCGCCAGTTTCTCTGCGGCAGGTTTCATCAGCGCGCAGTGGGACGGTACGCTGACCGGCAGCGGCAGCGCGCGTTTGGCGCCAGCGGCTTTACAGGCGGCGCCGGCGCGTTCAACGGCTTCTTTATGCCCGGCGATGACCACCTGACCCGGCGAGTTGTAGTTTACCGGAGAAACCACCTGCCCTTCAGCAGACTCTTCGCAGGCTTTGGCGATAGACGCGTCGTCCAGGCCAATAATGGCAGACATCGCGCCAGTGCCTTCCGGCACCGCTTCCTGCATGAATTTACCGCGCAGTTCGACCAGGCGAACGGCGTCGGCGAAATCGATAACGCCCGCGCACACCAGCGCAGAGTACTCGCCGAGGCTATGGCCGGCCAACAGCGCTGGCGCTTTACCGCCCTGCTGCTGCCATACGCGATAGAGCGCCACGGAGGCGGTCAGCAGCGCCGGCTGCGTTTGCCAGGTTTTATTCAGTTCTTCTGCCGGGCCCTGTTGGACAAGCGCCCACAGATCGTAACCCAACGCTTTGGAAGCTTCGCCGAAGGTCTCTTCAATGACCGGCCAGGTAGCGGCCATCTCCGCCAGCATACCCACAGCCTGAGAGCCCTGTCCCGGGAACACAAAAGCAAATTGCGTCATGTTTAAATCCTTATACTAAAAACGAACCAGCGCGGAACCCCAGGTGAAACCACCACCGAAGGCTTCCAGCAGAATCAACTGACCGCGTTGAATGCGACCATCGCGTACGGCCTCATCGAGCGCGCAAGGAACGGAGGCAGCAGAGGTATTGCCATGACGATCGAGCGTGACCACCACGTTGTCCATCGACATTCCCAGCTTTTTGGCCGTCGCGCTGATGATGCGCAGGTTAGCCTGATGCGGCACCAGCCAGTCCAGCGCCGAACGCTCAAGGTTGTTGGCCGCGAGGGTCTCATCAACGATATGCGCCAGTTCGGTAACCGCGACTTTAAAGACTTCGTTACCGGCCATCGTCAGATAGATCGGGTTTTCCGGCTCGACGCGATCGGCATTCGGCAGGGTTAACAGCTCACCGTAGCGACCGTCAGCGTGCAGGTGCGTGGAGATAATACCCGGTTCTTCGGAAGCACCCACTACTACTGCGCCCGCGCCGTCGCCAAAGATAATAATCGTGCCGCGATCGGTGGGATCGCAGGTACGCGCCAGAACGTCAGCACCGATCACTAATGCGTAATCGACCGCGCCATTTTTCACGTACTGGTCGGCGATGCTCAGCGCATAAGTGAAGCCCGCACAGGCGGCCGCGACGTCAAACGCCGGGCAGCCTTTCACGCCCAGCATCGATTGGATCTGGCATGCAGAGCTCGGGAACGCGTGTGTGCCGGAGGTGGTCGCAACAACGATCAGACCAATTTGCTCCGGGTTAACATTCGCCATTTCCAGCGCTTTTTTTGCGGCCTCGAAGCCCATTGTAGCAACTGTTTCGTTCGCTGCGGCAATACGGCGTTCACGAATACCTGTACGAGTCACAATCCACTCGTCAGTCGTATCAACCATTTTTTCCAGGTCGGCGTTAGTACGCACTTGCTCAGGCAGATAGCTGCCGGTGCCAATAATCTTTGTATACATGTACGCTCAGTCACTCTTGGGTAATATACCCGCGTTGTTCAAACCGCAGGGCGTCAGTCGTATCCGTTGGTCCCGGTGTGCTGTCGGGCATTCCCGTTACCGCCGCTGCTTCCTGGCAGTTCAAAACCTGCTGGGTATAACGATTCCAGGCGAGCGGCAATCCGTTGTGGAACCTGCCGCTGCACCGCCTGCACTGCCTGTTCTATTGCGACACAAAATGCGCGCTGGTTGGCAGCGCCATGACTTTTAATCACAGAACCGCGCAATCCTAACAGACAGGCGCCATTATACTGGTCGGGGTTGAGGTGACTGAATCGCCTGCTCAGGCTTTTTTGTAACCAACGCTTTAATAAAACCAGCCACCACGACCTTTTTTTGCCCTCTCCCTGTGATTTCAGCAGCGAAAGGAACATTCTGACAACACCTTCCATCGTCTTTAATGTGACGTTGCCCGTGAA
>CABUCP010000597.1 GCA_902490055.1 uncultured Klebsiella sp.
AGGAGAGCAAGATGACCACCCCATTAACCTGGCACGACGTGCTGGCGGAAGAGAAGCAGCAGCCCTATTTTCTGAACACCCTGAAGACCGTCGCCGAAGAGCGGCAGTCCGGCATGACCATCTATCCGCCGCAAAAAGATGTCTTTAACGCCTTTCGCTATACCGAACTGGGCGAGGTTAAAGTGGTCATTTTAGGTCAGGATCCCTATCACGGCCCGGGGCAGGCGCACGGTCTGGCCTTTTCGGTCCTACCGGGGATATCCATCCCGCCGTCTCTGCTGAACATGTATAAAGAGCTGGAAGGTACTATCCCTGGATTTCAGCGCCCGGCGCATGGTTACCTGGAAAGCTGGGCGCGCCAGGGCGTTCTCCTGCTCAATACCGTGCTGACGGTGCGCGCCGGCCAGGCGCATTCACATGCCAGCCTCGGCTGGGAAACCTTTACCGATAAAGTGATAGCGCTGATTAACCAGCATTGTGAAGGAGTGGTATTTCTACTGTGGGGGGCGCACGCGCAGAAGAAAGGCGCGATTATCGATCGCCAGCGCCACTGCGTTCTGAAAGCGCCGCATCCGTCGCCGCTGTCGGCGCACCGTGGTTTCTTCGGCAGCAACCATTTTGTGCAAACCAACCAGTGGCTCGCTGAACGCGGCGAAGCTCCCATTGACTGGATGCCGGTGCTTCCTGCCGAAAGCGAGTGATCTACAGCGTAAAAAAAAGCCAGCATCCGCTGGCTTTTTGCATTCATAGACCGTTATCAGGCCTTGTTCTGACGCCACCATTCCGCCAGCAGTACGCCGGTCGCAACGGAGACGTTGAGGCTTTCAACGTTGCCGGTGCCGTCGATGGCGACGCTGAGATCGGAGCTGGAAATCGCCGCATCGGACAAACCATCACGTTCCTGACCTAACACCAACACCATTTTCTTCGGCAGCTCAGCCTTAAACAGCGGCGTACCGTCATGGCTGGAGGTCGAGACAATAGCGTAGCCGGCCTGACGGAACTGCGTCAGGGTATCGATAAAGCTATCGCCGGTGATCGGTTCAACATGTTCCGCGCCGCCCTCCGCCGTACGGATCGCCGCGCCGGATTCCAGCACGCCGGCATCCTGTACCACCACGCCCTTCACGCCGAAGTGCGCGCAGCTACGCATAATCGCGCCGAGGTTGTGCGGGTTGCCGACATCTTCCAGCGCCAGTACGCAATCTTCGGCATCGGCCTTCGCCACCCACTGGGCAACGGAAGTACCGTGACGCTTTTTGATCAGGAAGCAGACGCCGCCGTGGTGTTCGGTACCGGAAGCTTTCGCCAGCTCGGCTTCGTCTACCACGTGGTAGGCCTTACGGCTGGCCGCCATCCAGCGCAGCGCTTCTTTAAAGCGCGGCGTAACGCTCTGGATAAACCAGGCGCGGACGATAGCCTCCGGACGGCTCTGGAACAGCGCCTGACAGGCATTTTCACCGTAAACGCGGGTCTCTTCCGCGCGTTGACGACGCAGCACTTCCGGATCGATAAAGCTTTTACCGCTGATCCCACCGTGATCTTCTTTTACCGGCGTCTCATCGCCAGGGGCGCGGGAAACGGTACGCCACGGGGACGCATCATCGCGATTAAAATCATCACGCTTGCGGTCGTCGCGTTTGCGGTCATCGCGTTTGCGGTCATCGCGCTTGCGATCGTCGCCACGGCTGTTTCGTTCATCGCGCGCAGGGCGGCTGCGGCCGTCAACACGAGATTTTCCTGGACGACCTCCCCCTTTCCCGGTACGCGGGTTATGGGTACGTTTGTCAGAATCATCATCACTGCGGACATACATCACTTTGACCTTGCCGCTTTTATTTTTCAGTTCGTCGCTCATCTATTTTCTCCACCTGCGCTGCGCGAAGCGCGAAGATTACCCGATGTATCTTCACTTAGCCATTATTTCGTTTAAAAGCTCCGGTCTATTGTAATCATCGAACAAAACACATTGTCCTTTATTTGTCTCTCATCGATAATATGTAACATTAAAGAAACAAATCGGCCACGTGCCGCGCTGCAACCCCATAACCAGAGGTTAGTTATGAATACCGTTTGTGCCAGTTGTCAGGCTCTTAACCGCATCCCCGAAGACCGTAGCGCCGATGGCGCAAAGTGCGGACGCTGCGGCCACGATCTCTTTGACGGCGATGTCATCAACGCGACCGGGGCAACGCTGGATAAACTGTTAAAGGACGATCTGCCTGTCGTTGTTGATTTCTGGGCGCCGTGGTGCGGCCCGTGCCGTAGCTTTGCGCCAATCTTTGAAGATGTGGCGGAAGAGCGCAGCGGCGAAATGCGTTTTGTGAAAGTGAACACCGAAGCCGAACGTGAATTGAGCGCCCGCTTCCGCATTCGCAGTATTCCAACCATTATGATGT
>CABUCP010000598.1 GCA_902490055.1 uncultured Klebsiella sp.
TCGTCAACTGCTGCTGGGTACAGCTCTGGATTTCATTGGTATCGCAGGTCGGGGTGAATTTTTTGAATTCAGCCGGGTAGCGGTTGTAATAGGTCGGGCCATGGCTGCCAATGGTATGCAGAACGATAATGCCATCCTGCTGCAAATTATCGATATAGCTGTCCAGATTATGGAACAGCACGTCATCGTAACACTCGCCATCAATGCACTGGCCGCTGAGGTTGAGGTCGGTGACGTTTTGGTGCGGTACGCGGTCACAGGCGCCTTTACAGCCGCCATCGTTGTCGTTCCACAGCACCTGAACACCGGCGCGCTGCAGAATGTCCAGTACCCCTTCCTGATGGTGCGCTAACTCTTCATCGTAATGCGCGCGCGGCATATTGGAGAACATGCAGGGGACGGAAACCGCGGTTGCGGTGCCGCAGGAAGTGGTTTTCGGGAAATACACCACGTCGTCCTGTTTCAGGCGCGGGTTGGTCTCGCGATCGTAGCCGCCGAGCGAGAAATCTTCGGCGCGTGAGGTTTCTCCCAACACTACGATGGTCAGGTTCTTCCGCGGGCCGTTATGCATCACCGGCTTCTGTTTGGCATCCTCGCCAATCTTCACCAGCGGCAGATTGTCCATTTTGTTGTGCGCATACCACGAGTTCAGCGCCACAATACTGTTGGACGGACTCAGGAATTTCACCAGCTCTTTGTTGTTACGGAATACCGAGGCGTAATCTTTGTAGAACAGCGCCGCCACCAGAATAATCAGCAGCGCCGAAACGACGATATTGAGTAGACGCATTGCCGCACCGCGCCAGAAAGAGACCGGTTTACGGACTTTAATCCACCAGGCGACGATAACCATCAGCAGCCCGGAGAGACCCAGCACGATAACCATTTTGGTTGACAGCAGCGCGAAGCTCTCCGCCGGGGTGGTATCGAAGATATTGGCGATCATTGAACGATCGATCACTACGCCGAAGGTCCAGATAAAGTACTGCGCTGAGGCGCTCAGCAGAATAAACAAGCTGATGACCACCCGGTCGAGTTTCAGGAACGAGGCGAGGGTGGTAATGATGTTCATCACGCTAATCGCGACGATTGGCATGCTGAGGAAAACCAGCCAGTTATGGAGATTGTTTACCGGCAGCAGCGGGAAAACCTGGCGATAAAAGGCCAGGTTGAGACAGATACCGATATAGCAGGCAAAGAGAATCAAATAAGCCGTGCGGCTGAGTACTGGCCGACGTAAAGAAGAAAACGACATAACGAATACCCGTAGTAGTAGATGCTCGTTATGCTGACAGGCTTATTTTAAGACAACCTTAAGATTTTAATCTGAGAAGGTCTTTGTTAAAAATAGTGCCGCTTGCGGACTAGCCTAATGCCTGAATCGCCTGTTCCAGCGCCTGTCGCAGGAGGGCCCGGTCGTGGCGATAGGTGACGTCGCTGGCGTCCAGCGCGGTCTGAATCACCAGACGCTCCTCCATTCCCTGCACATCGGCCTTTGGCCCAACGATGGCGGCGTCAATGACTCGTTTGCCGACATAGTGCTCGAGAATGTTAATTCTCTCCGCCAGCGTCAAATTGGCCGCCGGGCTATGTTCCTTACCCAGATTATCGATAAATACCATCGGCGCCGGGGTACGTCGCAGCGCCTGCGCCATTTCGTCGAGCAGAACAATGGGCAGCAGACTGGTGTAGAAACTGCCCGGCCCAATCAGGATCAGATCGGCTTCGGCGATGGCCTCGACCGCTTCACGCGTCGCCGGAACCGGCGGCGTAAGCATTAATTCCTGCGGGACCTGATCCAACTGATCGATATTCACTTCACCGTAAACTTCATGGCCTTCATGATCGAGCGCCATCAGATCGACCGGTTGTTCCGACATAGGGATCAGGAAAGCATCGACTTTAAGCAGGTTTCTGATCAAATTGATGGCTTCTAAAGGCCGGACGCTCAGGTGATCCAGCGCCTTTAACATCAAGTTTCCGAGGTTATGTCCGGAAAGCTCGCCATTACCGCCAAAACGATATTCAAACATCGCCGAGGCGACGCTGGGTTCGGCGATTAATTGGTTAATACAGTTGCGCATATCACCCCAGGCGATACCGCCTTCCGAGCGGCGAATTCGCCCCGTTGAACCGCCATTGTCGGTGGTGGTCACGATGCCGGTCAGGCGCGAGCCGAGCGACGAGAGCGATGACATGACCCGCCCCAAACCGTGGCCTCCGCCGAGGGCGACGACGCGGTCCAAATCGGCGAAAGTGCGATTGCGCATACAAATTCCTTCTGTTCGATATTCGGGTTTAGCGTAGCGGATCTACCCCTAAAAGATAATGCCCGCTTCTCGTCAAACTGACCGATATCAATGTAAAAGTGTGATTTTTGGCTATTCTGTATCGAAAAT
>CABUCP010000599.1 GCA_902490055.1 uncultured Klebsiella sp.
TCCGAGATGTTCGAAAAACTTCTCGGCTTTGCCAACGAAGGCACCAACTTCGTATTCGGTAACATGAACGACAAAGGTCTGGCCTTCTTCTTCCTGAAGGTTTTGTGCCCAATCGTCTTTATTTCCGCGCTGATCGGTATTTTGCAGCATATTCGCATTCTGCCGATTGTTATCCGCGCTATCGGTACCGTGCTGTCTAAGGTTAACGGCATGGGCAAGCTGGAGTCTTTCAACGCCGTCAGCTCGCTGATCCTCGGTCAGTCTGAAAACTTCATCGCCTATAAAGATATTCTCGGTAAAATGTCGCGCAACCGCATGTACACCATGGCGGCAACCGCGATGTCTACCGTTTCGATGTCTATCGTTGGCGCGTACATGACCATGCTGCAGCCGAAATATGTGGTCGCCGCGCTGGTCCTCAACATGTTCAGTACCTTTATCGTCCTGTCGCTGATTAACCCGTACCGCGTTGAGCAGAGCGAAGAGAACCTGCAGATGTCTAACCTGCATGAAGGTCAGAGCTTCTTCGAAATGCTGGGCGAATACATTCTGGCTGGCTTCAAGGTAGCTATTATCGTTGCCGCGATGCTGATCGGCTTTATCGCGCTGATTTCCGCGCTTAACGCCCTGTTCGCCACCGTCACCGGGTGGTTCGGCTACAGCATCTCCTTCCAGGGGATCCTCGGCTACATCTTCTATCCGGTTGCGTGGATTATGGGCGTACCGGCAGGAGAAGCGTTGCAGGTTGGCAGTATTATGGCGACCAAACTGGTATCTAACGAATTCGTGGCGATGATGGATCTGCAGAAAGTTGCCGCCACGCTTTCCCCGCGTGCGGAAGGTATTATCTCCATCTTCCTGGTTTCCTTCGCTAACTTCTCTTCTATCGGCATCATCGCCGGGGCTATTAAAGGCCTGAACGAAGAGCAAGGTAACGTGGTATCCCGCTTTGGTCTAAAACTGGTTTACGGCTCTACGCTGGTTAGCGTGCTGTCAGCCTCTATTGCGGCGCTGGTTCTGTAAGTTAAAATCCTGCGCAATTAAAAAGCCGGGCGGCATCATCGCCCGGCTTTTTTACGCCTTTAATTCGCTTAACGGCCGCGGTTTGCCAATCAGATACCCCTGCAAATAATCGACCCCCAGCGCCAGCAGCATCGCTTTCTGCGCCTCCGTCTCGACATATTCCGCCACCACCGTCAGCTGTTTAGCCCGCGCGATTTCAATGATCGACTTCACAATGATGGCGTCGAGCTGGTCGCTCTCAATCTCATGCACAAAGCAGCCGTCAATTTTAACGATATCCGCCTGTAGGCTCTTCAGCCGCTCATAGTTGGCGTAGCCGGTACCAAAGTCATCAATAGCAATCGCGCAGCCAAATTCACTCAGCAGCTGAATATTATGCAAGCTGGTGTCGACGTTCGAAAAGGCCTGTTCTTCGGTGATTTCAATCGTGATATAGGACGGTGAAACGCGATAACGCTTAAACAAAGCAATAATCTGCGCGGCGCTATCCTTTTGCATCAGCGTATACGGCAGCAAATTGACGGAGAAACGCTGCCCGGGGTGCTGGTCAAGCTGGCTAAATAGCGTTTCCAGCACCAACATATCGAAGCGCTGGCTCAGGTTGAACTGCGCGATAAGCGGAATAAAGCGGTCTGGAGTAATGATCGCCTCACCGCAGCGCATGCGGGTAAGGATTTCGTAATAGCCCTCGCCGGCGGCATTCTGGATTGGCTGCGCGTACAACAGCAGGTCGCGATCGTTTAACGCCTGCTTGATTTTGGTCAGCATTCGCACCTGTTCGCTGGTTTGATCGGAGACCTCTTCCTGCGCCGTGTCCAGTGCCAGTACGCGCTGTACGGCTCCGGCCTGCTCCGATAGCCAGCTGAGTTGGCCAAGCATCGGATGCAATTCCGCTTCAACGCCGCTGTAGCTGCCCCACGAGGCGCCAAACTCCAAATCCAGATCCTGGTTATGCCAATTAAATTTAGAATGGTTCAGCATAGCGACGAGATGATTAAGACGCGCCGAGGGCTCTGGCCCTTGTAGCACCAGCAGCAGTTCGCTACCCGGCAGTTGGAAAACTCTATCCTGAGGGTCAAGCAACGGCTGCAATCGTCGGGCGATTTGTCGTTTGCACTCAACACGCATCATCATGCCGTAATGCCGGCTTAGGAAATCGAGATTTTCAATGCGCAGACTGCTAATTATCACGTTGGGCGCCTGACGCAAATGCCCTTCCAGCGCACGCAGATTAGGTAAACCGGTTAAGGGGTCTTCTTCCGCCCGATCGCGCCAGCGTTGTTTAATCCTCTCGCCTCGCGAATAAATATCAGTCATGTAAAATAAACAAATCGTGAATGAAATTAGCACTGACAGGACAAATGACAAGGA
>CABUCP010000600.1 GCA_902490055.1 uncultured Klebsiella sp.
AAAACGAAATAATCAACCACCGCAACAACCTAAGTATTGCCAGTTCCTGATGATTTACCACGCGGCGCTAAAAATAATTATTCAGCCGGTTTTTCAGTGCAATCAGCGGTTCACGAAATGCCTGCGGATGTGAAATAAACGGCGCGTGGGCCGCTTTTTCGAAGACGATAGCTTCACTTTGCGGCCACTGTTCATCCAGCAGCGGCACGATTTTGCGCGGGACCAGCCCATCCAGACGACCATACAAACGCAAGAATGGCATGGTTAGCGCGGCGAGCGGCTGGCGTAAATCGGCAGTCTTGAGGATTTCCAGCCCACCGTTGAGCACCTCAGCAGGCGGCATCGGCAACGACAACACCGTACTTTTCAGCGCCCTCGCATCCTGGCGCGCGCTTTCGGTGCCCATGGTTTGCAGGGCGAGGAAACGCTCGACGGTACGCTGGAAATCTTCACTAAGCTGCTGCTGGAAGCCGCTCAGTACCTCCGGTTTAATGCCCGGCCACTGGTCGCGGGCGCCAAAGCACGGCGAAGAGGCCACGGTCACCAGCGCCTGCACGCGTTGCGGGTGTTGTAGCGCCACGAGACTCGCCACCAACCCGCCCAGGCTCCAGCCAAGCCAGATGGCCTGCTCCGGCGCTTTTTCAACGACCTGCTGCGCCATCTGTTCAAGCGTTAAGGCGCCAAAACCACCGCTGCGGCCGTAGCCCGGCAGATCGACCAGATGCAGCGTAAAATGCGCGGCCAATTCCGGCGTAATGCAATCCCACACGTTGGCATTCAGCCCCCATCCGTGCAGCAGCACAAGATGACAATTTCCTTCGCCCGTGGTTTGCCACCAGATGTCATTCATCAGTTACTGTTCTCTTTTCCATCACTATGAGGGGAATTATGCTAACAGCACACAGCTTATGCTGGCTATGCCAAATGCCGCTGGCCGTCGCTTGCTGGGGTATTTGCTCGCGCTGTACCGCCTCGCTACTCGTCCCGCAATCGCTCTGCCCGCAGTGCGGTTTGCCGGCATTGGCGTCTACCGTTCCCTGCGGGCGCTGCCTGCAAAAACCACCGCCCTGGCAGCGGCTGGTGACGGTCAATGGTTATGTCCCACCGCTGAGCGGGCTGGTGCATCAGCTAAAATTCGGGCATCGTCCGGAACTGGCGCCCGCGCTGGCGCGGTTGCTTATTTTACGCCTGCGCGCCAGCAACGGGCTGCCGCCGGTAGACCGGATCGTTAGCGTGCCGCTGTGGCAGCGTCGCCACTGGCGGCGGGGGTTTAACCAAAGCGAGACGCTGTGTCGCCCACTGGCGCGCTGGACCCGCTGCGCGTGGAGCAGCGGCGCGCTCACGCGAACCCGGCGCACCGCCACCCAGCATCAGCTAAGCGCCAGGCTACGCAAGCAGAACCTGAAAAATGCTTTTCAACTTGAATTATCCGTCCGGGGTCACCATATCGCCATTGTGGATGATGTCGTCACAACCGGAAGCACCGTCGCTGAGATATCCCGCCTGCTTTTGCGAAACGGCGCCGCGACGGTTCAGGTATGGTGTTTGTGCCGTACCTTGTAGACCCCTGCTGATGGGCGTATTATAACCCAGTAAAATAGTCAACTATTAGGCCAACGCTATGATCCGTATTTCCGATGCTGCACAAGCGCACTTTGCCAAACTGCTGGTAAATCAGGAAGAAGGGACACAAATTCGCGTATTTGTGATTAATCCCGGCACCCCAAACGCTGAGTGCGGCGTATCCTACTGCCCACCGGATGCGGTGGAAGACACCGACACGGCGCTGAAATTTGAACAGCTGACCGCCTATGTCGATGAACTCAGCGCGCCTTATCTGGAAGATGCTGAAATCGACTTCGTTACCGACCAGCTCGGTTCGCAGCTGACGCTGAAAGCGCCGAACGCCAAAATGCGTAAGGTTTCCGACGATGCCCCGCTGATGGAGCGCGTTGAGTACCTGCTGCAGTCGCAGATTAACCCGCAGCTGGCAGGCCACGGCGGCCGCGTCTCGCTGATGGAAATCACCGAAGACGGCCTGGCTATCCTGCAGTTCGGCGGCGGTTGCAACGGCTGCTCAATGGTCGACGTGACCCTGAAAGAAGGGATCGAGAAGCAGCTGCTGAACGAATTCCCGGAGCTGAAAGGCGTGCGCGACCTGACCGAACACCAGCGCGGCGAGCACTCCTACTACTAAGCTTTCGCCTTCTCGCCCGGCAACAACCATTTGCCGGGTGAATTTCCCCTCCAGCATGTTACCGCGCAACATTTCTGACTAGCCGACACGGCAAAAACCCGGCAGAGAGTATGACTTAAGTCTCATATTTAAAATTTACCCCGTTCAGGGCATTCTCAAAGCTCACATGTTACCCGTATCATCCACAGCAAGCACC
>CABUCP010000601.1 GCA_902490055.1 uncultured Klebsiella sp.
AAACATTCCTTTTATTCCTAGTTTGGCTTATTCTGGCTGAAGCGTTTCAGTCGTGTAAATGTTCGACAATTAATCAAACAGTCGCAGTTTGCGGCAGGTAAGGTTCCCCTAAAGGCGTTGCTGGATTACTCTGTCAGCCACCTCAGATCAGGGATAACCTTGCAGGAGACCTATGACCATACGCATCGCGATTAATGGCTTCGGTCGCATAGGACGCAACGTGGTTCGCGCATTATATGAATCCGGGCGTCGTGCGGAAATCACCGTGGTGGCGATCAATGAACTGGCGGATGCCGCAGGCATCGCGCATTTATTGAAGTACGACACCAGCCATGGCCGTTTTTCCTGGGATGTTCGCCAGGAACGGGAACAGCTGTATGTCGGCGATGACGTCATTCGTCTGCTGCATGAGCCTTCCATTGCGGCGCTGCCCTGGCAGGAGCTGGCAGTGGATGTCGTGCTGGACTGTACCGGCGTCTATGGTAGCCGTGAACATGGCGAAGCCCATCTTCAGGCTGGCGCGAAGAAAGTGCTCTTTTCACATCCTGGCGGCAACGATCTCGACGCGACGGTAGTATTCGGCGTCAACCATGATGAACTACGCGCGGAGCACCGCATTGTCTCCAACGCCTCCTGCACCACCAACTGCATTATTCCGGTCATTAAACTGCTAGATGATGCCTACGGCATTGAGTCAGGGACGGTAACGACAATCCACTCCGCGATGCACGATCAGCAGGTGATCGATGCCTATCATCCGGATCTGCGGCGCACCCGTGCGGCCAGTCAGTCAATTATTCCGGTTGATACTAAACTTGCGGCGGGGATCACCCGTATTTTCCCGCAGTTTAACGACCGTTTTGAAGCGATCGCGGTTCGCGTACCGACGATCAACGTCACGGCAATTGACCTGAGCGTGACGGTGAAAAAACCAGTAAAGGCCTGTGAAGTCAACCAGTTGCTGCAAAAAGCAGCACAGGGAGCATTTCATGGTATAGTTGACTATACGGAATTACCGTTGGTCTCGACAGATTTTAACCACGATCCGCACAGCGCCATCGTTGATGGTACGCAAACCCGGGTCAGTGGCGCGCATTTGATCAAAACGTTGGTCTGGTGCGATAACGAATGGGGCTTTGCTAACCGAATGCTCGACACGACGTTAGCGATGGCCGCGCAAGGTTTCAGGTAAGGCGCTGCGGCGCTTGCAAAACTTTATCAAGAATCAACGAGAGGATTCACCATGTCTGTAATTAAGATGACCGATTTGGATCTGGCTGGTAAACGCGTTTTCATCCGTGCCGATCTGAACGTACCAGTTAAAGATGGCAAAGTGACCAGCGACGCGCGTATCCGCGCTTCCCTTCCGACCATCGAACTGGCGCTGAAACAGGGTGCTAAAGTAATGGTTACTTCTCACCTGGGTCGTCCGACCGAAGGCGAGTACAACGAAGAATTCTCTCTGCTGCCGGTTGTTAATTACCTGAAAGACAAACTGTCTAACCCGGTACGTCTGGTTAAAGACTACCTGGACGGCGTTGACGTTGCGGCCGGTGAACTGGTGGTTCTGGAAAACGTTCGCTTCAACAAAGGCGAGAAAAAAGACGACGAAGAGCTGTCTAAGAAATACGCTGCGCTGTGCGACGTATTCGTCATGGACGCTTTCGGCACCGCGCACCGCGCGCAGGCTTCCACCCACGGTATCGGTAAATTCGCCGATGTCGCTTGCGCCGGCCCGCTGCTGGCGGCTGAACTCGACGCGCTGGGTAAAGCGCTGAAAGAGCCGGCTCGTCCGATGGTCGCCATCGTTGGCGGTTCTAAAGTTTCTACCAAACTGACCGTGCTGGATTCACTGTCCAAAATCGCTGACCAGCTGATCGTCGGCGGCGGTATCGCGAACACCTTCGTTGCAGCTCAAGGCCACAACGTCGGTAAATCCCTGTACGAAGCTGACCTGGTTGACGAAGCTAAGCGTCTGCTGAGCACCTGCGATATCCCGGTTCCGACTGACGTTCGCGTTGCCACCGAATTCTCTGAAACCGCAGCCGCAACCCTGAAGTCCGTTAACGACATCAAAGATGAAGAGCAGATTCTCGACCTTGGCGACGTTTCCGCACAGAAACTGGCTGATATCCTGAAAAACGCGAAAACCATCCTGTGGAACGGCCCGGTTGGCGTATTCGAATTCCCGAACTTCCGTAAAGGCACTGAAATCGTCGCGAATGCTATCGCAGACAGCGAAGGTTTCTCTATCGCCGGCGGCGGTGACACCCTGGCGGCGATTGACCTGTTCGGCATCGCTGACAAAATCTCCTACATCTCCACTGGCGGCGGCGCATTCCTCGAATTCGTGGAAGGCAAAGTTCTGCCGGCAGTAGCCATGCTCG
>CABUCP010000602.1 GCA_902490055.1 uncultured Klebsiella sp.
GAGCGCTGATCACGGGATCCGCTCAGGGGATCGGTAATTTGTTGGCTAACGGTCTGGCGGAGTATGGCGCAGAGGTGGTGATTAACGACCGGACGCAGCAGCGCGCAGACGCCGCGGCACAGGTGCTGATAGATAAGGGGTATCGAGCATCCGGATTTGCATTCGACGTAACTCAGGCCGGTGAAGTTAAACAAGCCATCGCCGATATCGAAGCGAAACTCGGGGCTATCGACATTCTGATTAACAATGCCGGGATCCAGCGTCGCCATCCGTTTACCGAATTTCCTGAAGAGGAGTGGGATCAGGTGATCGAAGTCAACCAGAAGGGCGTTTTCCTCGTCTCCCAGCAGGTGGCGAAGTACATGATGGCGCGCCGCAGCGGCAAAATAATCAACATTTGCTCGATGCAAAGCGAGCTGGGGCGAAAAACTATTACGCCCTATGCCGCTTCAAAAGGGGCGGTGAAGATGATGACGCGCGGAATGTGCGTAGAGTTAGCGGAATATAATATTCAGGTGAACGGGATTGCGCCGGGATATTTTGCCACCGAGATGACCTCAGCGCTGGTTAATGATGCCGAGTTCTCCGCATGGCTATATCAGCGTACCCCCGCCGCACGCTGGGGCAAGCCGGAAGAGCTGATTGGCGCTGCCGTTTATCTGGCCTCGTCAGCGTCGAACTTTGTCAATGGTCATCTGCTATTTGTTGATGGCGGGATGTTGGCCGCCGTGTAAGTCATCAATCGTATAGCGTCCTGTCGTGATGAAATCAATCTCACACACGGCAGGGCGGAATATAAATCGCCACGATTTATTCCACTCTCTGGGGGTTGTCTATGCAACAACTGACGAAGTTGCCAGCGCGTCGCTGGTGGTATTTGATGCCTATTATATTTATTACTTACAGTCTCGCTTATCTCGATAGGGCAAATTACGGCTTTGCCGCCGCGGCGGGTATTGAAAATGATTTAGGTATTACTAAAGGCACGGCATCATTAATTGGCGCATTGTTCTTTCTCGGCTATTTCTTTTTCCAGGTACCTGGCGCGATATACGCAGTAAAACGCAGCGTGCGCAAAATGATTTTTTGCAGCCTGATATTATGGGGCATCTGCGCGGCGGCCACCGGATTCGTAAGTAATATTCCGATGCTGATGGCCATTCGTTTTATTCTCGGCGTCGTTGAGGCGGCGGTGATGCCGGCGATGCTGATTTATATCAGTAACTGGTTTACTAAAACGGAGCGCTCGCGGGCCAATACCTTCCTGATCCTCGGCAATCCGGTCACCGTACTGTGGATGTCGATTGTTTCGGGTTATTTGATTCAGGCCTGGGGCTGGCGGGAAATGTTTATCATTGAGGGCATTCCAGCGGTGCTGTGGGCGGTCTGCTGGTGGATTCTGGTGCGCGATAAACCCGCTGATGTTTCATGGCTGAACGAAGAGGAAAAACAGGCGCTGCAGCAGGCGATGGATCGTGAACAAAGCAATATTAAGCCGGTGCGTAACTATGGCGAAGCGCTGCGCTCACGTAGCGTGGTCATGCTTTGCGCGGTACATGCTCTGTGGAGTATTGGCGTTTATGGTTTCATGATGTGGATGCCATCAATCCTGAAAAATGCGGCGCAAATGGATATCGTCGCCGTCGGCTGGTTAGCTGCCGTTCCATACTTAGCGGCAATTTGCCTGATGCTGACCGTCTCGTGGCTGTCTGATAAATACCAGAATCGTAAGCTGTTTATCTGGCCGCTGTTGCTGATCGCCGCAATTGCCTTTGCCGGTTCCTGGCTGCTCGGCAATCAGGCCTTCTGGCTTTCGTACCTGCTGCTGGTGATTGCCGCCGCCTGTATGTATGCGCCATACGGCCCTTTCTTTGCATTAATTCCGGAACTGCTGCCGCGCAACGTTTCCGGCGTCTCGATGGGGTTAATCAACAGCTTCGGCGCGTTGGGCGCTTTCCTCGGCGCGTGGCTGGTTGGCTACCTCAACGGTGTTACCGGCGGGCCGGGCGCGTCCTACACCTTTATGGCGATCTCGCTGCTGGCTTCGGTAGTGCTGATGTATAACGTGCGCGCCAGCAATGAGCCCGCGAAGTCGGCGGTAACGGCGTAAACGGAGGGTTTACCTAAACCGCTGCGGTTATGATAAGGTTCCTGCAGAATATAAGGCCGTTTGCCGCAGAGAACCCGATGAAAAACAACCGGATGACATTACAGGATATCGCCAACCTGGCGGGGCTGAATAAAATGACGGTCAGCCGTTATTTACGTAACCCCGACCAGGTTTCGCAGCGTAGCCGCGAGCTTATCGCCAGGGTGATGGAAGAGAATAACTACATTCCTAACCGTGCGCCGGAGATCCTGCTTAATGCGCGTAGTAAAACCATC
>CABUCP010000603.1 GCA_902490055.1 uncultured Klebsiella sp.
CCTGATGAAATCGTTCTATGGCGATGCGGCGCAAAAAGAGAACGACTGGGGCTTCAACTGGTTGCCGAAATGGGATCAGGCCTACGACGTTATCAAGTACTTCAATATGATGGATAACGGCAAGGTCACCGGCTATATCTGCCAGGGCTTTAACCCGGTAGCGTCCTTCCCGGACAAAAACAAAGTGGTACGTAGCCTCAGCAAGCTGAAGTATATGGTGGTCATCGACCCGCTGGTGACCGAAACCTCAACCTTCTGGCAGAACCACGGCGAGTCTAACGATGTCGATCCGTCCACCATTCAGACTGAGGTATTCCGTCTGCCGTCGACCTGCTTCGCGGAAGAAGACGGCTCGATTGCCAACTCCGGCCGCTGGCTGCAGTGGCACTGGAAAGGCCAGGATGCGCCGGGCGAAGCGCGCAACGACGGCGAAATTCTTGCCGGGATTTATCATCGCCTGCGCGAAATGTACCGCAGCGAAGGCGGCAAGGGCGTAGAACCGCTGCTGAAAATGAGCTGGAACTACAAGCAGCCGGATCATCCGGAATCCGAAGAGGTGGCGAAAGAAAACAACGGCTACGCGCTGGCGGATCTTTACGATCGGGATGGTGTGCTGTTGGCGAAAAAAGGCCAACTGTTGAACAGCTTTGCGCTGCTGCGCGATGACGGTAGTACCGCGTCGTCGTGCTGGATCTACACCGGATGCTGGACCGAGCAGGGCAACCAGATGGCGAACCGCGATAACGCCGATCCTTCGGGTCTTGGCAACACGCTGGGTTGGGCCTGGGCCTGGCCGTTGAACCGCCGCGTACTGTATAACCGCGCATCGGCGGATATCAACGGTAAGCCGTGGGATGCGAAGCGGATGCTGATTCAGTGGAACGGCAGCAAGTGGGTCGGAAACGATATTCCGGACTTCAACACCGCGCCGCCGGGGAGCAACACCGGGCCGTTTATCATGCAGCAAGAGGGGCTTGGTCGCCTGTTTGCGCTGGATAAACTGGCGGAAGGTCCGTTCCCGGAACACTATGAGCCGATGGAAACGCCGCTTGGCACCAACCCGCTGCACCCGAACGTGGTCTCAAGCCCGGTAGTCCGTCTGTATGAAGACGATGCTATTCGCTTAGGTAAGAAAGATAAGTTCCCGTACGTTGGTACCACTTATCGTCTAACCGAACATTTCCACACCTGGACCAAGCATGCGCTGCTCAACGCAATCGCGCAGCCGGAACAGTTTGTCGAAATCAGCGAAGGACTGGCGCAGAGCAAAGGCATTGCCAACGGCGATTGGGTGAAAGTCAGCAGCAAGCGCGGCTTTATTCGCGCGGTTGCCGTAGTCACTCGCCGTCTGCGGACGCTTAACGTTAACGGCCAGCAGGTGGAGACCGTCGGTATTCCGCTGCACTGGGGTTTTGAAGGCGTGGCGCGTAAAGGCTATATCGCCAACACCTTGACGCCTAACGTCGGCGATTCTAACTCGCAAACGCCGGAATATAAGGCGTTTCTGGTCAACATCGAAAAAGCGTAAGGAGCGATTAAATGGCGATGGAAACACAAGACATTATTAAACGCTCCGCGACCAATCCGATCACTCCCGCGCCGCGCGCGCGGGACTATAAGGCTGAAGTCGCCAAGCTTATCGATGTCTCCTCCTGCGTAGGCTGTAAGGCCTGCCAGGTGGCCTGTTCCGAGTGGAACGATATCCGTGACGAGGTGGGGCACTGCGTCGGCGTGTATGACAACCCGGCCGATTTAAGCGCCAAGTCCTGGACGGTCATGCGCTTTAGCGAAACCGAGCAAAACGGCAAGCTGGAGTGGCTTATCCGCAAAGACGGCTGTATGCACTGCGAAGAGCCGGGCTGCCTGAAGGCCTGTCCGTCAGCCGGGGCGATTATTCAGTACGCCAACGGTATCGTCGATTTTCAGCAGGAAAACTGCATCGGCTGCGGCTACTGCATTGCCGGGTGTCCGTTTAATATTCCGCGCCTCAATAAAGAGGATAACCGGGTTTATAAATGTACTTTGTGCGTGGATCGGGTCAGCGTCGGGCAGGAGCCGGCCTGCGTGAAGACCTGTCCTACCGGGGCGATCCACTTCGGCACCAAGAAAGAGATGCTGGAAGTGGCGCAGGAGCGGGTGGATAAGCTCAAAAAACGCGGTTATGCCCATGCCGGGATCTACAACCCGCAGGGCGTCGGCGGCACGCACGTGATGTACGTGCTGCATCACGCCGACCAGCCGGAGCTGTATCACAAGCTCCCGAAAGAGCCGCAGATCGATACCAGTATCAATCTGTGGAAGGGGGCGCTGAAACCGCTGTCGGCTGCAGGCTTTATCGCGACTTTTGCTGGATTGATTTATCACTACATCGGTATCGGGCC